>JAFEAY010000030.1 GCA_018266175.1 Candidatus Dependentiae bacterium | reverse complement strand
GTTATCGTATAAGTAAGGAGCTCTATTTTCCCGTTGTGTGCTGATGACAATGACATATCGATTATCTTTTACAGCAACATAGTTGATATCAACATCCGCATGTGGTTCTATTTTGCGTAGTTCATTTGCAATATCTTTGCGTGTACTATCGGAAACTTCCTGACCAATAATCTTTTGATCATCGGTTACACCAATCAGAACAATTCCACCATGATCACTGTTCAAAAATGCGCATACCGTTTGCATTGCTGTTTTAAGCTCTGCAGTTGATTTCTTAAACTCTAAGATTTCAGATTCGCCAAGCTTAACAAGTTTTTTTATCTGCTCTAACTTCATGATACCTTTCTATAAGCTCATGTTATTAATCTGCTAAATTTGCAGCACTGTTATTGATAATCGATCCTGCTTGATAATAGCGCATGACCGTTGTCACACTTTTATGCGTTGTAAGTGCCATCACATCACCAAGGTTCTTGTTCTTACGCCCCGCTTCAGTGACAAATCCACTGCGCAGGCTATGCGCACCAAATTGTGTGAAATCATACTCAGCTATCTCTAAGCGACGTCGTACAATGCGATACACATCCACTGGCGATAAGGGCTTGTCTTTGATCTTTCCCCCTTTACCTATGGAACGAAAAAGAGGACCTTGCTCAATACCAGAGATGGTTAACCAGTGATCAAGTGCTTGAGCAACCCTTCCCTTTACCGGTACAGGAGCACCCTTACCCTCTTGATCCGTCTTGCTTGTTGGGATGTTGTAAACAAATGATCCGTCCGGTAGACGCGTTAAATCTTTCATGAGTGCACAGGTAACTTCAGCTCGTCTTCTGCCACCACTCCCCCAGGCGAATAAGAGCAGCGCGCGATCACGAATGTCGATTAATTGATCTGAACAGGTTTCAAGCATGTCATCAAGAACATCTTTGGTAATTGCTCGACCGGCAGGCTTGCTGGAGCCATATTTTTTGGTGAGCTGTGCAAGAATGCGATGCACCTCGTGGTCATGACAGGGATTAGGCCACTTTGCACTTTCAAGAAAGACCGACAAACTTCCAATTCTCCGCTTGACGGTCGCAAGTTTATGGGGGCCCAACTTAGCCTTAAAACCTTGATCGACAAGCATCGTATCGATATCAGGATCTAAACCCTCTGTATGCTGAATAATAAACGTGATAAGTTCTTGCAAAGTAATGGGAGATTTGAAGGAAAAGCCAATGGCACTGAGCCACGCTTGCCAGTACACTAGATCCCCGTTATGTGCCAGACGGGTATTTTCTGAGGTGTATTCACCCATAATCTCGATTGCTCGTGTTGCTGATTTGGTATAGAGGGCGTTAAGGCCAGCAGAATGAAATCGTACCGGTAAGAAGCATTCCAGCTCAGGACGTTTGCGTATAAAAGAGTATTCCATGAATTTATGGGATGTACGGATCAGGCAAAGCTCCTGAACATCACTCGTGTCATTTGTTGAAAGTTTCTCGATTTCCATTGCTCACATCCTCCCTAAAAATATATAATTTTTTACAGAAGATATGTTAACAATATCGTACATAAACTGTCAATTTATAAACAATGTCTTTTTTGACAATCAACCAAACTTAAAAGTTATTGTAGAAGTCTATAATAATTTAATTTACATGTTTATTTCTTTTAATATTTATAAACAACATAATAAAAAATGACTTCATTACAAATTAAGGAGAGGAGAGATTTATTTTAAAAATTAAAAAACAAACAAAAGAAGGTTGAATCTTATGAACTTTAATCTACAAAAAATAGTAGTTTTTACATTGGTATTATTTTTCTCAAGCGGATCACTTTTCGCAGCGCACCATTCATCAGCAATGTGTAAAAAGGAATGCAAAGCATGTGTTAAGGCCTGTAATAATTGCATCAAATCATGCGAAGCCGTAGCAGATCTGGATGATTCATGCAAAAGTAAATGCAATGCTTGCATTGCAGCGTGCCAAGACTGTGTGAGCAAGTGTAAGGCATGCCAAAAAAATTGCACCGATCAAACTTGCAGTGATTGCTTAGATGCCTGTGCAAAATGTATACGCGCATGTAATGCATGTATTCAAGATTGTAAGAATTGTGATAACGACTCAGATACGCATAAACAATGCATAAAAAGTTGCCAAGATTGTATATCCAAGTGTGCTGATTGCATAAAAGCTTGTATTAAATAAAACAAACTCTTGATTCTTCTTTATTTTATAATGATGTCAGGGGGCTCAAGTAACGCCCCCTTTTTATCTATAAAACCATTACTCTTCATCTTCTGATTCTTTTTCAATCTGAAGATCTCGAAATTTATAGGTTGATTTTTCCATTGCTTCGTCCAATTTTTCTTGCAATTGATCCTTTGAGAGGCCATTTCCCTTTTTAAGCGTAAGTTCAACAGTCCCCGTTCTTAAATCAATTTTTTTAACTTCGGCAAGCTCGGGGACTTTATCTAAAAGAGATCTCTTTATCGTTGAAACACATGCGGTACAGACCATCCCGTCGACCTGCACGGTTACCTCGAAAATCTCTGAAGAGAGGTTGGTGAAAAACAAGACAAATAAAATCAAAGCTTTATATAATTTCATTGAAATCTCTTTTCTCTTAAAATTGAAGAAATAAACCCAACATTAACCTAAAGTCGTTCTTTTCCTGCAATCCATTAATATGTTGCGCAATGGGTACTTGTATGCCCCCCTTAATCATCGCATTTCCTTGTGATCTAAAAAAAGATGGCCCGGCAAAAATGACATTGCTTCCCGTGTTAGTTAATCTGGAACCATTGACCCTGGTTTTTTCTGTCCAGATTCCATCAACATCGATAAGAAAAACCCAGTCTACTTTATCGACATCGGGCATTTCAAGCCTAAAACCAAAAGCATATGAATAAAAGAATTGATTACCCATTTTAATGTGACGTGCTGCTGTATTAAGTCGACCGATCAAGGATGCAAAATGATAAAATCTGGTGGTTTCAAATGCTCCTGCTGTCCCAAGCACAAAATCAAGGGAAGAGTTATCAATAATCGGTTTTTTATCTATTCCTGTTGTAGCTCGACGCGCTGTAGGAAGAAGAACACCACCTACCACAACAATCTGATTACGTTTTTGAAATCCATAATCATAAAACACTCGAAACTTTCCGACAAGCTCAAGCTTTCCAACGCCCGCAGTTTTAAATGAACTAAACGGATCTCCGCTATGCGCCACTTCGGAAACTTTTTCTTCTAAAAAAATGGGTACTCGAAGCTCAAGCGTAAGATATTCAGTTACTCCAAACATAATTCGATTTATGTATTCAAATTCGCGTTGACTACCAGCCTTGGTGTATTTAACCAAGGTATCAATATTTACACCACCCTGACGAACAGTATCAGCACGCAAACTAAAAATTTCGTGCGGAAAAAGTGTAGTTTGCTGGGATAGAAACCATATACAAAAAAATAAACACAATTTTTTCATAAGAACCCCCCATCTTTAAATACCCGCATGAACACCCTCCATCCATTTTTATATTCTATGTTTTTAAATACAAAATAGTCAATTATACTTAAAAACATAACAGTACAATGCTGTAATAATCTCAGTATTCAAAACAAAAAATGAAAATAAGACTGTCATTGCAACATTTAGGAGAGTTTATTTTTTAACCAATAAACCGGCATCAGCAAAGAATTTTGTAAAAATAGGATCAGAAAGTTTTTTGAGAAACATAGGCGTTAGTTTATAACAAACTTTATCGCCTCGAATAATAATTGAACCAAGAATAGAAAATGCCCCACGTTCTTTTGACTTACCATGAGTAACTACAAAACGAACAAAAAGCATCATGCCCTTTAAAACATCTTTAAATTCATCGATAAAATCTATTATACACGATTCGCTTTGATCACATGAGGCCAGGTAGACACGGTTTGCCATTGCTTTAGCAACAAGATGACCTTGGTCAAAATAAGAAAGATATGTTGCAAGAGGAACAGCGTGCTCATCAAATGGAACGCACATAGCATGGTTCAACAGGAAAAGGAAAAGCTCCTTTTCGCGTCCAGAAAATTCATGAGATAATTTGTATTCAACTGCATGGTTCATATGAAATTGTCGCTTTAACACAGGCTTAAAATTAATGTCCTTGGGGATGGAATTATATAGATTTATTAAGCCTGGTCAAATGGGTCTGGCCACAAGCTTTTTAGCGTAGGCTGGAGCAATACCCTCTTTACAGAGCACTTCAAACTTAATCTCAGTTATTTTACGGCCTTGTATTTGATAGATAGCTTTAACAAAAAAATTAGATTTTTCATTCACTTCCTCAATAGCCTTCTTTACAACGTAACAATTAAGCGAACTAAAATCTTGATAAGAACCATCCTCAAGACCCATGTACTGACAAAAAGTTTTAAGCGTTAGATAAGGCGTTTGTGCAACTTTTTTGTAATCGCAGCAAAGTTGATATAAGAACAGCGCGTATTTGCAGTCAAATTTACGCACCATCAAAAGATTGATGTATGAATAGCATTTGAGTTCGACGAAAAATTTTTTAATCACCTCATCGTAAGAATAATTGAAAACATTATCGACAATTGAAACTGAAGAAAATAATGGAAAAGAACCAACATCTTTATGCATCTCTTTTTTGATAAGGATGTATGTGAAAATAGTTCCCATATCTTCAAGCGTTGCTTTAACATGTTTATTATTACGCGTATTGCCAAGAAATTTCATGATTCTTGAAATAGAAAGTTGATGAAATTCTTTGGTAAGTATTTCCTCTCGTGGTGTCTGCGCAAGTATAAAATCCCATAACTGCGCTTGCATCAATGAAAAATTGTGAACAATGTGAATAAGATTGCTCGGTTTTATTATTTCTTTTTCCATTCTATCAATACCCAATACCAGCACCACAAATATGGAGCACTTTTTTTTAAAAAATAAGACTTGGCACTATAGCAAAAATTCTGTGTGCATGACAACTGATTTTTTGACAAATTTTTTAACAGACTGAATTAGTTAAAAATAGAATTGTGATTTTATAACTATTTTTTGCACAAATCTTTTAATACTAGTTTGCACAAATTCTTTAATCTCATGGCACAATTTCTTTAATACCAAAATGCATTTTTACAGCTCAAAAATTCAAAATTTTCGGTGCTTTCAAGTACCGATCAGATCGCATGATTGCCTCGTGCGTGCTAGCGCCCTATCGCGTCACCTACGCGAATTAAAACTCTCTTAAAACAATAAGCTACACTACGTTACGCTTATTAGACCGCTGCGCGGATCCCCGGACCCCCTCTTACACAAGAACCAATCTACGAAACTCTTACTCGTACAATTTCTGCAAACCAGTACAACGATCTTTTTAAAACCAATCGTACGAAATTTTTTTTGTGTACATCACCAAACCAATACAACGCAAAAAACCTAAACCCTCCTCCGCCTTCCAGGCTACGGCGGGGCAGGCCCAAAAAGGTAAATAAGTGAGTTTGATGGAAATAGTGCAGAGCCCAGTAGTTATTGACGGTCAAGAATGGCACAAATTTGCCCGTAGATAACACTTGTGATGGTTGGTAGTATGTTTGAGCAATAGCGCATATAAAATTTAATTTTGGATCAAATTTAGCGTTGTTTTATTCCATGAAGATTTTCTCACAAAACTTAGTACCAACTCGCTGCGCAAATGCGCTGGTATTTTTGATTTGGACCGGCTTCATTGCCACGTCGTCATGGCAACCCTCATTTGCCACAGCAAATGGACCAAGAGATGATTTTTTTGGAAGTTACTTTTTGTGTGAATTTGTTATCAAGCCCGATGTGCGAGAATCTTTTTTGAAAATAGCCTTAGTTATTACGTTTTAAAAGGAGTCGCTTATTACCCTTTTTGGGATTTAGGTTTTTTGCGTTGTATTGGTTAGTTAAAATTCAAGAGTAATTGGTTCGTGGTATTGGTTTTTGATATTTTGCATTACAATATGTGCTCATTAGTTTCTTGTCATTTCTGCGTCGCCTTATCGATAATTTCCAGGATCCATAAGTTACGAGAGATTGTTCCGACACGCTGTTTTCTTTTTGCATCAATTTTATCAAGCAGCTGCTTTGGAATCCTCAAGGTCAAACGATGGTCATCATCGCTTACAACATCGATTGTTGTCGCTAAACCACCACCTTGTGAGATAAACTTTTGAACTTTTTCTTCAGCAATTAATTCAGATTTTTCTCTGGTTTGTATCTGTTCTATTTTTGCTGGTGTATGTAAAACTTTTATTGCCATTTCTATGTCCTTTCGATCTCTTTTTTATGTCTTTTTTATGTCTTGCTTGAGTATCATGTATGTCATAATGACACAACAAAAATATGTCGCGGTGACGCATTAATGACCGTTAAAATGTGTCACTTACTTGCCAAAAACAGCTGAGTGAAGCGCTTTTATTTCACTAATCGCCTTTGCATCGCCCGGCATTTCTACAACTCCAAGCCCTTCAGCTGTTGCATTTGAAAATGCTTTTCGCATTCCAACAACAACAGGGAGCATTTTTAAGCCATCTATTTTTGAAAGAATGTTCTTTGCATCTTCGTTGTCACTACCTCGTGCACCACCGCAATTGATAAATGCGTATGATATCAATTTTTCATTCAAACATTTTGCCTCTTCGACAAGAGCTGAAACTTTTGTTGAAGTCCAGATGTCGAATGATTTTGGTTGGAATGGAACAAGAAAAATATCTGATACGGTTAAAGCAGCCCTCAGGCTTGCTGTGTCACGACCTCCACAGTCGATGATAATATCGTCGTAATTTTTTGATAACTTGAGCAACTCTGTTCTCACTGCGCTGGATTTAAGTCGAATGGTTGTCCATGGCGTTGTGACTCCAAGGCCCGTCCTATGGTCGGTCCAGTCTCCAGAGGTCCCCTGCTCATCTGCGTCGACCAAGAGAACTCTTCGTCCAGAAATTAACGATCGCATTACCGTGAGATTTGTCGAGATAAGGCTTTTGCCGCAGCCGCCTTTGATACCTCCAACAGTTAAGATCATAACAGTCCCTCCCTACCTATTTTTGACATACATTTGACAACACAAAGACCGATGTTCGGCTTAAAGCTTCCGTCACAAATTTGTCATGATTACTATCAATAACACGGTCTGGTTGGGATTTTCAATAAACGGGTGATTTTTGGTTTGATATCCGTACACACAAGAGGGTCTATGGATTTGTGTTGGTTATGCTGGAATGGATTGTGGTGAAGAAACTTCTGCTTTTAGCGGGGGGTGATGACATCTTTTCGATCTCTTTTTTCTGTCTTGCTTCCATGTTTTCTATGTCATTATGACATGTTTGGGTTATGTCATCGTGACATGTTGATGACATGCGCGATATGTCACCATGATAGCATGGGGCGTAACACCGAACTCTAAATGTGTAACTGTTTTCCCTGGATTTAAATATCATCAAGCTTAAATTTGGAGGGCAAGCCGAACCGCCATAAAGCGGGGGAGGCGACGCCCGGGTTCCCTCTTACTATCTATAAGAATAATTCTCATAAGAATTATTCTCATAAATATCTCCCAAAATTTTACTTTCCAAAAAAGCACGTATTTAAAAGGGTTTTTAAGAATGGTCACTGCAGCGTATAACGTAAGTCCTGCAGCGTATAACGTAAATCACTGCAGCGTATAACGTGAACCATTTTTTGGTAAAATTCAAAAAACCCTTTAAAAACACTGCATTTAAAAGGGTTTTTAAAAAATGGTCACTGCAGCGTATAACGTGAACGCTACAACGTATGATGTTATACGCTGCAGTGACTGACGTCATCTATTGCAGAGCATGACGCATAAACTTTTTTACTCATATTTTGCGTTGAATGTTAATAGCCACTTTATTCTACCTTTAGAGTTTTTTGCTTTTTCTGCTTCAAGAATAATGCCCATATTCTTAACCGCGTCAATGGCCTTTTTTATGCTTTCACCCACTATTTTATTACGCTTTTCTTGAATATATTTTTCAAGGGCTAGGGTAAGGGCGAGGTTCTCTTCATTTATTTCCTGCTTCTGTCTTCCCGCACTAATTTCACGCAGACACCATTCCATTAATCTGCGCATCGCAGGAGTAACTTGTTTATGGCCACCCGCTGCAATTACAAATCGCCTGTTTGTGTCATCTGGGAATTCAACGAATTTGGTATTGATTTGATCAATAAAAATAGGGCTATATGCAACGATAACTTCTTCTCGTTTTTCTCTCAATTCTGGACAACCATTGTCGAGCTTTGCTTTTTCATCATCTGTAAGGTTTGGGAAAAAATAAAGTACTTTTATGAGAGATTGAAACTCCTCGATTCTATCGGTTAAGGTCTGCGTTTTCGATCCATTATTTACTTGTTTGACACGATCATATTTGATGAGAAATTTTTTTGAAGCATATTGCATAAAAATGCCGTCGATGTACTTGGCATCAGCTCCAGAATAATCATCTCTGCATAAATACGCCCTGTATAAGTCTGGTCGTTTGAATTTTACAACGGGCACCCTTCGCTTTTCTCCTCCATAATCAGTAACTAAAGAATCTTTATTTCCCTGATAATAATCTTTAGCATAAGGGTCATGATTTTGGCTATTATCTCTGAGTAGTTTTGTCAGGGCATGATCCATTTTACTCAAAGGCTCTGTAAGCCTTATTCCTTCAACCTTTACTTCAATGTGCGATTCTTCGACTTTATATTGTACTTCAGGTTTTTGGTAGCTGAGTTTTTGATCAATGTGATGTCCTGCCTGCCTATACTTTTGCGTCTTCTTTTTTTCCTTCTGAATTTCTTTAATAAAGGTTGTTATTTCTTTACGCGATAGTGGCCTATTTGATCCAACTTCGGAAATAAACTTTTTAAAGTCGTCACTCTGCTCTTTAGTTAACTTTTTAATATTGGCAGTTTCCTTTTTCAACAAATCAAGCTCGCTTGCTTTTACGCGCAGGTGAATGTCATCAAATAATTTTAGTTCAGCAATTTGATCTAACTTTGAAACAACTTTGCCCGTTTTTTTATCGATTACGTGAACTTCGTACTCTTCTGACCATTTATCAGGTTCTGGTATGCCAATTGTATTGAGAAGCTTTTTTTCAGTGTCCTGTAAGCTCATAAAAAGTCCTTTAATCATTAAAAGATATTCTTTCTGAATTGGAATAATTTTTTGATGCTTTAGGCCTATTTTTTAGTATGCACGCATTTCCATTGAAACTCATAAATTCTTGATGGTCTTTGCCAATAGACCTACCCTTAAGAACTTTAAAATAAGTTGTATCAGTGTCCAAATTAAACATACCTAGAATGAGAGATGCAATGCGCTCAATGTCGCCAGCTTCGCCGATGTTTTCCGATCTTAATTCAGATTCTGTTACAACCGTACGATTAAATTGGGCGGCAAGAACAATGGGAAGTCCAGTCTTTATGGCGCAATCTTTGAGCATAAGGCATATTTTCTTGAGCTCTTCCTGCCTACTTATTTTTGAATTTGATAACTTAAGTAGTTGCATGTAATCGATAACAATAAGTCCTGTTCTTGGTCGATTATTTTTTATGAAATGTATTGCTTCAATAAGCTGATTTGCGGTCCAGTCTGAATAAAAAACCTTTAATCTCTCAGTATTAATAAGATCTTGAAAGAATTGGTCTTTATGCATTTTAAAGAGGCTTCGTAAAGTATCGGTGAAGAATTCATCGGTACCACTTCGAAAATAATTCTCTATCGATTTACGATTGTTCTTTGAAAGAGCACCAATTGATTTATTTGATAAATTTTTGTTTACCCACGAATTAACAAAAAGCGATAAAATTGACGCACCACTTTCTTCATACGTAAAAAAGTATGCATCCTGATCAGGGTTTCTCTCAAGCGCTCCGAGTGTAAAATTAATGAGCGCAGTTGTTTTTCCATGACCAGTTGGTGCTGCAATGATCGAGACTGCACCTCCAGGAAAACTTAAATCAATGGCACCTATTTTATAACCTGTTGATATGCCTGGCGACACTAATTGAAGCTCTTTTATTATTTCTTCTTCTGAGTTTTTTCCAAGCAAAAAATCGAAGTTTGGTTGTTCAAATTCCATCAAATGTTGAGCCGGTACAATATTTTTGATTTCAGGCATGTTCAACTTTCTTGTGCATTATTTTCTGAATCTATTTGTTCTTTGTTAACTACTTTTATTGTGCGTAAGCAAATGGTCTTAGTCGGTTTTTAAGGGGGAAGATAACCGAAAAAGTTCCTGTTGACTCTTCAAAGCGCGGTCTAGGATTACCAGATTTTTCGCAAATTTTAACGATATCTCTGGTCCCACGACCCCAGCGCTCAATCATGCAACAGAGATAAAAAACGTGAGCAATGAGTTTATTTCGTGGATGAGATTCATGTGATTTCGTTAAGTCACTCAATTTTATATCGGATGGCAATCGACCAGCACTAATAATTTCGACTCGATCATCATAAATTGCGATGGAAATAGAACCACTCTGCATGCTATAGTTACGATGACAGAGTGCATTAACAACAGCCTCGCGAAGTACCTTGTGTGGTATGGCAGGTGTCTCAACCCTTAATAAATTACCTTCTTCAATTTTAGCTGCAACGGGTAAATGATTGCCCAAAAATATCATTGCGCGATCATACAGTTCAAATACATTGCCTCGATAAATTTTACTATCTAAAAATTCACTCTTATCGGTTCCAAGGAATCGCGCAAGTTTAATCTCAGATTGTGTAAACTGTTTGTCTTCGTCCTTGCAAAAAAGCACAACAGCAGCATTGGTAAGCTTGTCACCGACCAATAAATTAAGCTTTCTCAGTATTTGCTCAACAGCTGGCTTGGGAGTTAACCCGATAACTCTTCCAGCTTGTATTGCATCTCCAATTACTCTTTGAATGAGCTTTCTATCAAGATCGTTAATTGTGCAGTTGTTTGTTGTAAGACCATCCCAATTTATTGTTGAACGTCTATTGATAAGGAGTTGTTCGTATTCAGCTTGAGGCATTTTGCTTGTTGTAGATTGATTGCGCATAAAGGTACCGTTATCGTATAAGTAAGGAGCTCTATTTTCCCGTTGTGTGCTGATGACAATGACATATCGATTATCTTTTACAGCAACATAGTTGATATCAACATCCGCATGTGGTTCTATTTTGCGTAGTTCAT
>JAFEAY010000029.1 GCA_018266175.1 Candidatus Dependentiae bacterium | reverse complement strand
CTTTTTTTTTTTTTTTATCAAATTTTTAATTAACACTTTTTCAAGTATTTACTTGACACATTTAAGACACAACTGTTTACTTAAATCAATACAATTAGAACAACATATTTCACAACAACAGTTTTCATAGTCTTCCTCTATTCCACAACACTCATAAACTTGATGACATTCATCAAAGAATACTTCTCTACATATGTGACAAGTGTTGGAATTTTGTTCTAGACCTATTGAATTGCATTTATCACATCTTATCAAATCATCTTGTACTCTAGTATCAGGTATGTAACATTCTTTTTGACATTCTATCCAAATTTGCCACTTTTTCAACATTTCTTCTGTCATAGGTGGGAGATCGTAAAAATCCAAATATATTTGAATTTCTTTTATTTCAGGTATATCATCTTCTGTTTTACTAAGTAACCATGAATAATATTTCTTATTTAGTTTTTCTTTCGATTCTATTGTATCACATTGTTTTTGAGAATTTAACCAAAATCCAATTTCAACTAATCTCTCTTTTGTTATTCCAATTTCTTGTTCTTTATCATTATCCTCCTTTAACAACCAATCAATTTTTCTCTTTCTCAATTTCTGTTTTTCTTCTTCTTTCATATCTAATCTTTTTTTTTTTTTTCCCCCTTCCTTTTTTTTTGCCCCTTGTTATTATTGTTTATTTTATACTATTTGTTATTATTGTTTATTTTATACTATATTCAAGATTCCATTGACCTTGTTTTTCCATCTCTATCAATTGTAGTATTTCTCTCATTATTATTTCACTTTTGTACTAAGAAAATATAGGATGGGTCCTACTGTAAAAAATGGAAAGTAAAAACATCAGAATGTTAGGATGGGTTTAGCCTTCCTACTAAAAAAATGTTAGTACCTCATCAAAAAATGTTAGTACCTCATCAAAAAATGTTAGTACCTCATTAAAATAACACTAAAAAATGTTAGTACCTCATTAAAATAACACTAAAAAATATAAGTACCCCATCAGAATATTTACCTAAGATAATATTAAGAAAAAAAATTTAATTAAAGAAAAAATAACAAAAAAATATTAAAATAATGCAAAATAAACCCAATAAAACTGTATTTGTAACTGGTGAACTGAAACCTTACATACTAAAGAAAAAAACTAATCAACCTCCTGATAATAGAATAAATGTTTTCAAAGTATTTCCTATTCTTAGACAATCTAATTTGGATGTCTTTACAACAGAAAAAAATCTTCCTAATGGCATATATGATAAATTTACTCTCAACTATTCCTCAATCAAATTTACAAACAATATGATTCAAGTATCAAACATACATAATTACTTGATGTACAATAATGTCAAGTTTGAATACACGAACAATGACTTGGTCATCTACAATGTTTTTGTCTACTTCATGTATAAATCGTCAATAATACTAGAAGATTATCCCGAAGAATCTAATTACTTATTGATTAGTTTTTTAAAAAATTAAAAAGTTGATCATTAAACAAAATTTTAAAAACACTATTTAATTGCTGTTATTGTTTTTGTTGTTTTCATTATTTAAACAAAATTGTTGAGGATTGTCAAACTGAAAGGATATATGATAAATTTTTTACTTAATATAGAAAAGGTAATATTTTTGGTGGGGTACTAAGAAAATATTAAGGTAATATTTTTGGTGGGGTACTAAGAAAATCAATGTGTAAAAACATCAGAAAAATGTATGGTACCTCATCTTCTAATGACAGGATTCCTACTAAAAAAAATGTTAGTACCTCATCAGAAATATACAGTACTTCATTAAAATGTTAGGATGGGTTTAGACTTTCAAAAAAATATTAGTACCCCCATCAGAAAAAGGATGGGTAGGCACCACCTTTACAAAAAAAAAATAAAAAAAAAAAAATGAATAAAGATAATGATTTTAAAGTGGGAGAAATAGTGTTTTACAAAGGTCACAAAGCAGAAATAATTAATTACTCTGGATATACAGATAACATGAAGAAGAGGAGAATACTTATTAAATTGATGAATACAGGAAAGATAAGTAGAGTTGTTGAAAATAGAGTATTAAGAGATGAAATATTAATTGAACAAGTAAATAATTGTGCTCATTGTAGAAAAAAAGAAATTAAAATATTGGAATTGGAAAAAGCTAATAAAAAATTAAAATGTCAAAATAAAATAGAAGAAACTAAAAAAAGAAAGATAGTAATAAATGTTTAAAAAACTGTATCAAGTATTTTTTATTAATATAAATTAATGAGGACTGTCTGTTAAAAAAGAAAAAACTAAAAAAGAAAAAACTAAAAAAGAAAAAATCAAAAAGAGTCTACAGAAACAAAAATAAAAATGGGTAATTATTTCAATAATGGTAACAATAAAGAAGAAAAAGTAATGTTTTTCAATCCTCTTGGTAATCAAGAATGGCGTATTTTGGATCTTAATTTTTTGATTCGTAAAACTCTTCCTAATGATATTAGAGAATTAAAACTTTTGTATCTACGATTCAATGTAAATTACTCAATAGAGGAAATTAAAGAACAGATATTACAAGGAAAAAATGTATTTAATATTAGTGCTTCTTTTTTAGAGGATGTAAGTTCTTTTCAATACCATTATGAAATTGAAATTGAAGAAATTGAAGATACTTATCTTAATAGACTACATTATCCTACATTTTTCAAATTAAATGCTATTAAAAATTAAAAAAAAAAAAAAGATTCACCTATTTTAATTGTTAATGTTCTTGTTATTAATTAGTATTACTTTATTGTTGAGGATTATTAAATTGATTTTCAAAGTCTTGTTTTATTTGTTGATCTTATAGGCGCTATCCTTGATTAATGTTGAATGAATCGTTCCTCGTTATCCTTTGGACTAAAAGAAAAGTTTTTTTGAAATTGGTAAGGATTAACATCATTCTCAATCAATTCAATCCAACTCCTTTTTTAAGTAAAGAAGAACAATTGGGAGAGCTACAAGAACAACCATAAGAAGAAGAATTTCTCATTAAATTGCAACTCACTCTTAACAATGAACACCTATATTAAGAAAGTGGTGAGGTCAATGGAAAATATCAATCCCATGAAAAGCAAATAATGAATATTATTTTTTGTATAGGATGGCTTTAGCCTTCCTGTTACCCCATGAATATTTAATGTTATTATAGGTGTTAATTCTGGTGGGGTCACATATATTTTTGTGTGACTTTCATATTAAAGAGGTGGGGTCAGTAATTTTTTATATGATGGTGGGGTAACAGGAAGGCTAAAGCCATCCTATAATAATTTTAATAGAGAAAAAAAAAAAAATTAATATTAAACAAATTTTAAAACTTTTAATTGTTAATGTCATTATTATTATTATTATTATTACATTGAAGTTGAGGATTTTCAAATTGATTTTCAAAGTCTTGTTTTATTTGTTGATCTTCTTCATTAATGTTAAATGGATTTCCTCTTTGCTTTAAATGAATCATTTTAAAACGATCTTCCAATGCTAAATATCTTTCATCTTTTCCAAAGGTGTCAATGTGTTTCTTGTAAGACTCTTCCAAAGTAATGTTACTGATAATGATAGTAGGTACTATTTCTCTCTTTTTTGAATGAGTTCCACCAGGAATACGAATGTTCATGTTTTTACTTCCCAAAAATTCATTCATCCAAGTAATGTCTTTACTTCCTTCATAGTCATCTAGTATACACAAGTCATAGAAATTGTTTCTCCAAGGTAAATTTTGTAACAAATCTTTACTAATATAGTAAATATTTAATCTTTCTTTTAATGGATCTAATAGTCTGGTTGTCTTTCCCAAATTTCTTTTACCATGAATGTACAAATGTTTCATTTTACCTTTTACATTATTAGGTTTTCTTATGTAAAAATTTAACCAAATCATTATTTGACACCATTCTTTTCCCCATTCCATTGTAGGAAATAATTCTATCCATTGTATATTTGCAGTTCTTTCATGTTCATTTTCATCTTCTACCATGTTGATAAATTCTTCAATATGTTTACCATAAATGATTGCTGCACCTCCATTTCCATCTTTAGCTACATCCAATCTATTCTTGTACTTACCTTCCATAATGTTATTAGCAATTTTATCCATTTTATTAGGTCCTTTTTTATTACTGTTAACAAATGAAAGTGAATCCCAATCCTCAGGATAATCCAAGTATTCTCCTCCTTTGATTACATATCTCACCATATTAACTTGATTCTTTTTAGTGTTTCCTTTTTTTCCAATTATTAAATTTCCATGTTTTCCAAGTTTGTCTAATGTTGTTGGATAGAGTGTTTCTCTTTTATTGTACTTTAAATACCAATGTATATGATAATTATTCTCTTTTGATTCATGTGGTTCTTTTGATATGGTAAACACATTTAATTTATCTCCCAATTTCTCTATTGTACGATTGTAATATTCCTCTAAACAAACATTTTCACCAAGATTAGGTATTGTGTAAATTCCTTGTTGAAAATTTATCTTTTTTCTTTTTGTCACCATTTTATTCCAATCAATTGCTTTTGTACTTGTATCAATTATTTCTTTTTCCTCATCATCATCATTTTGTTGTGGGAAGGCTAAAGCCATCCCTCTTTTTTTGTTATTCACCTTTTTAACAATATTATTATTACACTCTTTCATTTAATTTTTTTTTTTTTAAACAACTGTCTCTCTCTTTTTTTTTTCTATCAAATTTTTTTAATTAACACTTTTTTTTTTTTTTTATCAAATTTTTAATTAACACTTTTTCAAGTATTTACTTGACACATTTAAGACACAACTGTTTACTTAAATCAATACAATTAGAACAACATATTTCACAACAACAGTTTT
>JAFEAY010000028.1 GCA_018266175.1 Candidatus Dependentiae bacterium | reverse complement strand
GTATTACTGTGACCTCGTACATCATCTTTTGATTTCAAAATAGCGTTACTGTGGTTGGCATGCAGCCTCAAAATCGAGTTACTGTGATTAGCGTGTAAGCGCAACATTGAGTTACTGTGGTTGTTATTCAATCTCAAGATTGTATTACTGTGACCCCGTACATCATCTTTTGACTTCAAGATCGCATTACTGTGGTTGGCATGCAGCCTCAGAATCGAGTTACTGTGATTAGCATGCAGACGCAAAATCGAGTTACTATGGTTGTTATTCAACCTTAAAATCGTATTACTATGACCCCGAACATCATCTTTTGACTTCAGAATTGCGTTACTATGGTTGGCATGCAGCCTCAGAATCGAGTTACTGTGATTAGCGTGTAAGCGCAACATTGAGTTACTATGGTTGTTATTCAATCTCAAGATTGTATTACTGTGACCTCGTACATCATCTTTTGATTTCAAGATCGCGTTACTGTGGTTGGCATGCAGCCTCAAAATCGAGTTACTGTGGTTAGCGTGTAAGCGCAATATCGAATTACTATGACCACGAACATCTTTATTTGATTTAACCAACGCATTACTATGATTAGTTGTCAATCTCAACATAGCGTTACTGTGATTTGAATGTAACCGTAAAATAGTATTACTATGAGCACGCGTATCATTATTAGACTTCAGAACACTATTACTATGCGTACGAAGTTGTGACCCCATTGAAACAATCGCATTACTCGTACTACGAACATTTTCTAAAATAGGCCTAATGGTTCCATTGTTAATAAGAGCAACGTTTTTTCCACCAGGATTATTTGCTGCAGTTGAAAGCGGCTGAATATTTGAAGCATCTGGATATGAAAGTGAATCATACCACAATGTCGTTCCATCCACCGTTAACGTCGCTCTTTGAGAAAATGTTAATATGTTATTGCGCGTAATAAAAGTGGTATTCCCCTCAATGTAAATACCTCCATTGGTCAGCGTATAATTAGAAACAAGCTCAACATGGGCATTTGAAAAATGAATTCGAGAATTTTTGTCTTCAAAAATAATACGTCCAATTCCCAATCCCCGAATAAAAATATTAGTCATACTCAAACGAGTACCAGCCTTGACCCAAATTGTACCACCATACGATAAATCAATTGTTTTTCCATTGCCGGCGATATTTGCCTGTTTATTAGCACCCGTACCACTAATGGTCCACATTCCACTCAATGCAATTTTTGAATTAAGCTTCATATCCGAAACATCAGACCACCAAACTGTATGAGTTGCGGACCAGTCACTTCCTCCAAATGAAATTTGTTTTGCATTCGCTTTAATTAAGCCCGATCCGGTCATCACCCGGTCATTAGCAAATGCCAAGTTATCATCTAAAAGAATGGTTCCACGATTCATGGCAATGTTCGCATTAAGTGGACCTTGAACCGCAACGGTTAAATCACTCAGATGATGCGACATGTTGATAGTCCCAGCTGTTGAAAAGAGAGGACTTCCCTGAAGACGATTTCCCTTACGAACAACCGCAATTTTACTCAAGAAGACCCCGGATTCAACCTGCAACGAGTTGCTCGTTGTCAGAGTTATTTGATGCGGAGAGCCTCCTACCATCTCTCCCGTTAGCGTTGCAGGGGTTCCCTGAGTCTGCAAAACTCCTTTGTTGAATGAAATGGAAGAACCACTTACCGCTCCATTTACCTCAAGTGTGCCGTTCATATCAGTGATAGGAGTAGCAACAATAAACTTACACGATGGATGAACCGTTAGCTTTGATTGTTTTGTTGTCATCTTAATCTTTGCAGACAAGGAAGAAGATGCCCCAACCAACAAAAGTATGCACAGCAAATATGCTCTATTTTTTTTCATTTTAATTCTGCTCGAGTTTATATAAAGCAACATACTCAATAAAATGCATATGCAGCTTAAGCGAAAATCATACATTACAACCGCCCTTACACTTGCATACAACAATCGAGCAACTCAAGAGTTTTAAAAAAAGTGCTTTTTATAGATTAAGGCTATACCCATTAGCCAAATAACATTGCTGATGATAGTCAACTAGACCAAGCTCAATCGCTCAAATTTCTTTACTCCGCAGATCATATTACTTAATCTTGATAGTAAGAATTTTTCTTTTAAAAAAATGATTCAACAACTCTAGGGGGTAGAGAATAATGAAAATTATAAAAATCATTATGCATCTGATTGTCTGCTCACATGTAATAGTTTGCCCGATACCTCCAAAAATGGATCCCCTCAGCAAACTTAAATTTATTCATTTCTCAAAAACAGATATCAGTTATTTACATAAAAAAAATAAAGAGTCTTGTATTCTCAATTTTTTGCCAAGTGATTGGATGGGAGGAGTAGAATCATGCGTTATTGCTCAGCATGATATGATGTTACGCACTCCAAATTTCAAATCATTACTCTTTGTATGCCATGGGTCGCCACTTCAAAAAAGTTTAACCAAATCAAAATTGCCACATTACAGCTCACATGCAGATCAACTCATTAAATATAATTTTAGACTTTATGAAAAAACCCTCTCTGAGCAAATACGCAAACTTTGTATAAAACACAACGTCTCCCTTATTCACTGTCACAAGCCATACCACCTTGCATTACTCAAAGAGGCAATTAGGGGACTACAAGTCAAACTTATTCTTATGTATCACGGTTCTAGAATTTCAGAGTCAGACTACCGCGCATTTAGAAATCTCGATGGCATTATTACAGCAAGCCTTTATGCAAAAAATCTTATAACCCAAGCAAATGAATCTGATCACCTAGGTATTAAAATCATTGAACAAATATTCCCTCCATTTAACGAAGAACTATTTTTAAGCTACAAACCGACAAATTTTTTACGCAAAACGTTTTTCAAAAAAACGCATAATGTTGATATAGACCAAGCGCCACTCATTTGTAATATTGGAAATTTTTATGGACCACAAGTAAAACCAAACGATGAGACGTTTGTCTTTGAAAAGAATCAAGAAGTACTCGTCAAAGCTTTATACATCCTTATTCATCAACGCAAAAAAAATGTACAAGCTCTCTTTGTTGGTGATGGACCAAATCGGTTGTGGCACGAGCAATTAAGTAAGGAACTCAATCTTGAAAGACATGTTCACTTTCTTGGATTTTGCAATGACATTGATAAAATTTTATCGTACATAGATATTCATGTTTTACCCTCACACGAAGAATCTGTGGGCATTGCAACTTTAGAGGCATCACTCATGAAAAAGCCATCAATTGGATCTTCCGATACAGGGTCAGAACAAACAATTGTTCATGAGAAAACCGGCTTTATTTTTAATAATAATGACGCCAATGATTTAGCAGACAAAATTGAACTACTGATCGATAATCCAGAGCTTCGAACAACTATGGGTAATAATGCGTTTGACTATGTAACTAATCGCAATAACTTCAATCGACCTCACGCTCATTTTACTCAAGCAGCAATTTGTAAAAGACTATGCAGACTTTATAAGTCTATAATAAAAACTTAATATCGAATGATTAAAACCATTGGGGGGCCAATGAAATATCATGTTGTGATGATAACAGCTACTCTTTTTATGATACAAACGATTGTCTTAAGTGCAACGCCACGCATCTCAAATAGGCTCAGCTATTTTAGTTTTCCAAGAACAGTAAAAATAGACACTCATTCAAAAAAGCCACGTATCTTATCACTTTGCACACTCGCAGGGCGAGGCGGCATAGAAGTAAGTACACTTGCTTTGCATAGGCAACTTATTAAAAATGCATATGACCCGGTTATTCTTGTTGGAATCAATACATTTGCTCAAGAAACACTTTATAATCAAAAAATTTCACACTATGCAACCAAAGCACATCAAGCATTGTTGTATGACGACTATAGGTTATATCGACATATTTTTATCAAACAAATTCGTGAACTCTGCAGAAATTTACAAATTGATATCGTTCAATGCAATCTTCCCGAAGATACATTTCTTGCTCGTCAAGCAACTAAAGAACTTCCTACAAAAGTTATTCTGATGTTTCATGCTCCAAATCTTTATTCTCTTGAGTGCTTTAAAAATCTCAACGCTGTACTACCCGTTAACATCGATATCATGAATCAATTAGAAAAAATAAATTCAGAACGCAATCTTGGTATTGAAGAAATTATGCATCTATTTCCTTTTTTTGACGAAGAAAAATGCCTAAATTTTAAGCCTTTAAAACTTCCAAAAAAAAGCTTTTTTAAAGAACATTGCAACGTAGATATCAATACAAACCTCCCCATTATTTGCATGGTTGGAAATTTCTATGGACCAGCTGAAAAGCCGAACCCTGAATTCGTTTTTCAAAAAAACCAAGAACTCCTGATCCGATCTCTCCATAAACTTATTTATGAACGCAAAAAAAAAGCCCATATTCTGTTTGTTGGTGATGGACCAAATAGAACATGGCATGAAAAATTAACTCAAGAGCTTGGACTTACAAACTATGCTTCGTTTTTAGGATTTAGACATAATACCTGTAATATTCTTCACCATATAAATATCCATGTGCTCGCTTCAAGAGAAGAGTCTTTTGGCATAGCTCACATTGAAGCTGGGCTTCATAAAAAACCATCTCTTGGAGCTTCTGGCACAGGTGCTGAATATATCATTCTTCATGGACAAACTGGTTTTGTTTTTAAGAATAATGATATTGAAGATCTCACCAATAAGATTGAATTTTTAATCGATAATCCTGGGCAATCTAAAATTATGGGAAATAATGCATTCAACTTTGTAACAGAGTCAAAGGATTTTAAAAAAACGAACATACACTTTCTTACTGAAGAAAAATTTAAGCGTTTAAAAATTTTTTATAAGAAAATAATCAAAAACAAACTTTAAAGATTATTTTTGATAGCTTTATGCACCTCCTTTCAAAAATGGAAGAAATGGTTACACTTTTACCTTCTCTTCAAATATTTTTTTAAACCATTGAGGTGTCATGAAACTTTTTACCATGCTTGCTTCTTGCTTAACAGCATCGCTCATCCTCTTATCCGTTATTTCTTATAAGACATCTTCATATCCAGAATTTATAAGCTTTGATTCACAGACTTCTTGCTTCCCAAGCCCAGAGCAACATCCTCGCGTTCTTCATTTTTCGTCATACTCAACTATTGGATGTGTAGAAACCTATCAAATAACATTGCAAAAACTCATCATGAAACACCAATTTAACCAGCTCATGGTTGTGTGCAAAGGCACTCCTTTCCAAAAAAAACTTATTGAAGAAAAAATTCCTCATTTTGCTCTTAACACGGTAAGAAGCAGCATTTTCTTACGCCAAAATGTTCTAAATCAACTGCGATGGATTTGTAAGCAACACGATATTGATATTGTCCACACTCATGCGAAACATGACGCCGATTACTCAATCGCAGCCACACGTGGACTAGCAACAAAAACTGTCTTTATGTATCATATGGAAGGCAACGTTCCTGCGAGAAAAATCAGGGGTCTTAATGGCGTGCTTGCGGTTAATCTGGATGCCCTCAATTTTATGAGAGAACAAGATAAAAAACATGATTTAGGAATAAAGCACTTTAAGCATCTCTTTGTTCTGGTCGATAAAGAAAAATTTCTTGGGCATCAACCATCATCCCAATCTCGTCATGAATATTTTAAAAAATATTTTGATACTAACTTAACCGATGCTCCTGTCATATGCATGCTTGCTCAATTTTATCGATCACAATCATATTTTTTTAATCGTTACCGGAAAAATCATGCACTCCTCATTAAAGCTCTAGCCGAGCTTGTTCACAAAAAAAATAAGCCTATCAATCTCCTTTTTGCAGGGAGTGGCCCCGCGCTTGCTTGGCATAAAAAATTGGTAAAAGAACTCAATCTTGAAAAGCATGTTCATTTCTTAGGTTTTTGTACAAATACACAAGACATTTTACACTACTCAGACTTTCATGTCCTTTCTTCAAAAGGTGAAGCTTTTGGCGCTGTTCATATAGAAGCAGGACTTATGAAAAAAGCATCTGTTGGAGCAGCTGGAACAGGAGCAGACTATACCATTGCTCACCAAAAAACAGGTCTTCTTTTTGAAAATGACAACGTTGATAGCCTCGCCGATGCTCTTGAGTTTTTGATTGATCACCCAATCTTATGCCAAGAAATGGGGAAGAATGCATTTGATTTTGCAACAGGGAAAAAGGATTTTGGAAAAACAAACTTTACCTTTTTAGAAGATGTGCACGTACAAGAGCTCATTAAATTTTATCACGATGTCATGAAAGAAAAACAAAAATGAAACTCACTATCACCATTATTTTTTTATTACTTATTTCCTGTTGCACTGCATTTTTGATGTGGCTAGCTCACGATGTTGCCTTCTGTAATATCGATGAAAATTTTCAAGAGAAGAGCTCTCAAAAACCATCTATCCTTCACTTACACATTGTAAGCGGCTTTGGCGGGGGAGAAAATCACAGCCTCACGCTCTACAAAATGTTGCAATCAAACGGCTATACAAGCCTCATGGTAATCCAAGAAAACTCCCCTATGCGCGCAGAGCTTGATCGTCTCAAATTGCCCTATGCCACAACACGAGTATCGCTGGTAAAATCGATACCAATTCTCTTTCGATTTATTCTGGGATACCAACTGGAAAACATTTTTGAACATCATCACTTTGATATTATTCAATGCAACACTGAACGAGAAGTTGGCGCAACACAACAAATTGCTGATTTCCACAAAGCCAAAATCATATTTTTTCGACACTTACGCAGCCCGCTCAACAATATTCAAACATTAAACAACCTTGATGGAGTTGTTGC
Organism: Candidatus Dependentiae bacterium; assembly: GCA_018266175.1. Taxonomy (NCBI): domain Bacteria; species Candidatus Babelota bacterium. Next base: position 114,881 of record JAFEAY010000028.1, on the reverse strand, counting down.
GGTAAGCAATGCCATCAAGAACAATCTTGAATATATAATTACCAAACAAAACTACACCACAAAAAATGTTGTCTTCATTCCACCATTTTTTAAACAAGAACCATTCTTAAATTTTACGCCCACAATTCTTGATAAAAAAGATTTTTTTAAAGCACGCTTTGATATTGATATTACTAACGCACCAATTCTGTGTATGGTTGCAAACACCTCGCCACGCTTTGATTATAAAAACTATCCACTTTTATTGCGCGCAGTTGCACAGTTAGTTCAAAAAAATATTCCTGTACAAGTGATTGCAGTTGGACAGGGAGCTGGCAAAGCAAAGCTTGAAGCAATGAGCAAAGAACTTAAAATTGACCACTGCGTACACTTTGTTGGCTTTTCCCAAGAGATTCCTGAAATTTTGTATCACTCAGATATTTTTGTACTGACCTCAAATTGGGAAGCATTTGGCATTGTTTACCTTGAAGCAGGACTTATGAAAAAACCGGCAGTTGGTGCGTTTCAGACAGGAGCAGAAGATACAGTTATTAATGGTGAAACAGGATTTTTATTTAAGAATAATGATTGTGATGATTTGGTTACAAAACTTGAACTTTTAATTAAGAATCCTGAGCTTACAAAACAAATGGGGCAACGATCTTATGAGAATATATCAGCTCATTTTTTAAATCAAACCAAGTTTGAACAGCTTGAAGCTCTTTTTCAAGAAGTACTCGAAAAGTGATGGTGGCACTTGGAGTTGCCACCATCGCGAGTTTATTTTTTACTCAATCTACTTCATCAAGATTTGTATCAACGTCATTATTTTCCGGCAATTTCAATTTGTATGCCTGATAATATTGCGAAACATTTTTTCTATTCTCTTGACCGTAATATTCAGCCGGATTAGCAAGACTGGGATGCAATGTATCGCATTTCACAGAACCACACATCTCCAAAATTTGTCCGTACAAAGGAACAGCCGTTCGAGCAGCTTGTATAAAATATATTGATTGAGGCGCAAAAACTTCTTTAATAAATTGAGCAAGTGCAGCCATCAAACTGGTGCAGCTATAGGTCATAAAATCTGCCTGAGTTTCAATGCTGTAAACAGCATCATCAATCACGTCAAAAATGGTATACCCAATCAAAGCATCACCATCTCTTACAATAAAAAATGAATACTTATTTTTTTCGAAAATATGTGAATCATGGTCTGAAAACTTTTGATTTATAAACTCTTCAACCGTTTCAAATTCTCGTTGATTTTGGGGTATTTGGCTATAACTATCTTTAAAAAAATTCAACGCAAACATTTTTGCATAAGCAAACTCAGCTACTGATCCCTGATCAATAGATAATGTATGCCCTGTTTTTTGTTCGGTAAATTCAAAAAGTGATGCCTGTACAAACCCAACACCCAAAATTAAAATACCTGCTATCACTAATCCAGATCTCTTCATACGCTCTCCTTTTTTAAAAAAAATAATGAAACTACTGAATATCCATAGCATGAGCTTTTGCACACTTTTGTATGCGACGAATAAAACCTTGATCCTTTTTACATTGCCTCTCATCTAAGTGTAGACGGTGATCAGCTGTCTCTTTAAAGCCAGCTTGTCGATATGCTTCATGAAATAATAGGGCATTTTTACGTGCACCACCAAGCCAGTACCTTGCACCAGGATATTTCTTAAGGGCAAGCTCTCTATACCCTTTCATAAATGTTCTTGGCCTGTATGTTTCGCATTCAGAAAAGATCCCCAAGACCGATAACGTCGGCACATAGGTAGGCACTGCTAGCTCTTGAGAAAGGATGTGGACATAGTAATATGCACACATTCCAACAATTTGATCATCAACGCGAGCAACAATGAGGTGAGCTTGGTACGGGTTTTTTTCTACAAAATATTTTTGAAAATATGAGTTCCAGCGTTCTTGATTAATATGCTTGTAGACACCGCCGGGAATCGTAATTTCTTCTCGATGATATTCACGAATATGGCCATCAATCAAGAAATTAGTTGCACACTCAAAATCTTGCTCCGTAAATTCATCTGAAAAAACAACAGTTTTGCCTGATCGCTTATCAAGTACTTGAACAATATCAGGCAACAAAGCACCTACGCTTATTCCAAATAATAATGTTGCAATGACTAAATATTGACGCATAGAAAAACTCCCCTTTTGAAAAATATTATCTTACGAATAATCTATTTACTCAAATAATAGAAAATGGTTTCCTGTAAATCTATTTGAGAGAAGGCAAAAAAATAAAGTATTTAATACGTTTTTTCTGTACTAAAACGAGAGGAGGACTGAATAGCCTGGATAACTTGTTGCGAAGAAATACTGCTCATTCCTTTATTTTTATTGTCGGATAATAAAATTTGCCAATCATGTAAATCACGGGGAATCATTTCAGATTCAAGATGATTCACAAGTGCTATAGTAGGAATCTTAAGTGCCCGAGCCAGATGAAGAACCGATGTTTGAACAGAGATAACCAAATCGCACTGGACAATAATAGCGGGAAGTTGAAAAAAATTATCACTTGGAGAAAAGATAATCATATCGTTAAAGGAATAACGATCAAAAAATTTTCGGACTTGTTGCAGCTGCGCAGACTGAACATTCACTATAAAATTTACATCTGCTCCAAGTTCTGAGCGCTTAAGGGCATTCATCATTTCCAACGCTTTCTCAAGTGGCCAACTTTGTTGCTCTGATGGTCCAAACAAATTGATAAAGAAAACTTTTCCAAAATTTCTAGATTTCTTATCCAAGCCCCATTTTAAAAAACGGAGTTTTGCAAAACTAATCCATCGACGAGGAATATCGATAAATAAATTTCTCTCGTCAAAAATAATGGTAAGACCAAAAAGCTCTTCAAACCATCGAGCATATTGATCAAAGATATGGCCTTTATCAGAATACTTTGTTGTATCAAGTAAGACGTTGAGTTTGCTGGCATGCCAACGCGTTAAAAAATTATACCACTTAGGTGGCTTGCCAACCGCAGCGATAAAGCCATTTGGTGATATACGGCGTGTCAACCGAGCTGAATACAGACAACGACTGCGATCAAGTGAAACCACTACTTCATAGGCTTGACTTTGAGCTTGAGCAAGAGATTGTTTGAAAAGCGATGGCGAATAAGTTTGTGTATAAACTTTATTAAAGTAGGCAGACTCTTGTGTCCAATCATACAAACCGTAACGCTTCAGCTTTTTCCATTTCCAAAAGCACCGCGTTTTATTCCGCTCATCAATCCAAAGATCAATTTTTAAATGCGGATATTCTTTTGCAAATGCCACAAAATAGCCATATAAATAAGTAAAGTGGCTTATTGACCGTGGAATGATGAAAAGAATTTTTTGGGCTTTTTTAAGAAGCTCACATGAAACCAGCTGATTGGTCATAAAAAAACTTTACACAATGTTTTGAATTTGTTCTCGAATTTTCTCAAGCTCAACTTTAATGTCAACTGCAGCAGAACTAATCTGATAGTTTGAGCACTTAGCCATCATGGTGTTTACTTCACGCATGAGCTCTTGCAAGATAAAGTCTAGGCGCTTACCTTTTTCAGTTTGCTGTAAATTCAAAAATGCTTGAACACTGCTTAAGTGGCTCTTAAATCGCGTCACTTCTTCATTAATATCAATTTTATTCAAAACCGAGTAAGCACTTTCAAGATTCGCTTTTGCTTGCTCATCACCATTTTGTGCAGGCTCAAGGTACTGAACAATAAGCTTTTTTTGTTCAACCATCAGCAGTTCAAAGCCGGCCTTAATCTCTTCAACTTTTTTTGAACAAAGCAACAAGCGCATATCAATATCTTGCTGCAAGGTGTTACCCTCTTCGCGGCGAGTTGCATTAAGTTTTTCTGCTGCTTGCTTAATCAAGTCAAGAACTACAGTTTCTTCTTCTGAGCTCAGTTCGCTCCGTTCAGCAACAAAAACATTTGGTAATTGCATCAAATCGTGAAGGGTTAGTTCACCTTGAACTCCAAATTTTTCCTTGATGGCCTGTGCTGCAGCAACATAACCTTGTAACGCGCGTTCACTCAAAGCAATTGACTCAAAAGCTTCATTTTCCCGCCCAAGGCGAATGGTCAAATAAACACGACCACGCAGTAATGAACGCTGCAAGATGCTATTGATGCTCACCTCAAGCGCGCTGAGCAGACTTGGAAGTTTGCACACTGATTCAAAAAAACGAGAGTTAACCGCTTTGACTTCTATGGCCAAAGAAACGCGACCTGCGCTCTTTAAATCGATCATGGTGGTTACCGTACTAAAACCGGTCATACTTAAAAGCACAAGCTCTCCTTGATTTTATTTACTCAATATTTGCGTAAACATTCTGAACGTCATCCAGATCTTCAAGCTTATCAAGAAAGTTCATAACACTCTCTTCTTGATCTTTATCTTCAAGTGCCATTGGATTTTTAGGTACCCATTCAATGCCTGCTGATTCGGGCTTTATGCCCATACTTGCTGCGGCTTTTTTGATTTTATCAAAATCTTGTGAAGGGCACGTAATGGTAACGGTACCATCATCCAGTGATATATCATCAACATTATAATCAAGAAATTTTTCCAGAAGGTCATCTTCAGAAAGCTTGCTTTCAGCACGAATAACACCTTTGTGCTCGAACATCCAAGAAACGGTGCCACTTTCAGCTAAGTTACCACCGGACTTTGAAAAAAGATGACGCAGATCAGAAACTGTACGATTTTTATTATCACTGAGTGTTTCAATCATAACAGCAGTGCTATGAGGACCATAGCCTTCGTAGGTAAAAGATTCGTAGTTAACGCCTTCAAGCTCACCGCAACCTTTTTTTATAGCGCGGGTAATATTGTCTTGAGGCATATTCATGGCTTTTGCATTTTCAAGAACAATGCGAAGCCGGGCATTTCCAGCTGGGTCTCCGCCGCCCTCTTTAGCAGCAACCATAATTTCGCGAACAAGCTTGGTAAAGATTTTACCACGCTTGGAATCTTGTTTCTCTTTTTTATTTTTTATCGTTTTCCATTTAGAATGTCCGGCCATGTCGAGCTCCTCAGGTAAATCATATGCACGTCTTGCTCATTGATTTAATGCAAAACACCGCTTCTAATCTACCTGGAGCTCGTCAATTTGTCGACCAGTTTATTGCAAAAGAAATGAGGGAGCGATGCGTCATGCACCACCCCCTCATTGTATCTTACTTATTTACTGTTTTTGAGTGTCATTGAATACTTGCATAACTCTTCTCAAGAGCTTGAGAAACTGCATCGTGCTCTTCTTGAAGCTCAAGTAATGTAGCAACCCTATGCTCGTCATCCAGAAGAGGAATTTCAAGTGGATTCTTTTTACCATTATTTTTAATAACAGATGTAGAATCAATCGGCTTCATTCCAGGATAAATGTTTATACGTCTCCCTTGCACTTCAAGTGCTGCAAGGGTTGCAAAGGCTCGAGCAAGCTCTGCAGGTTGCTGAGTAGCCAAACCAGCTAATAAGTCTGCTATTACATGAAAATTCAAGCGTTCAATTTGTTTAACTGCATCTGATGAAATAGTAAGTTTTACATTGCTATTAACCGTATCAACAGCAAGCAAGGTACAATTTCGAAAAGGCGGAATTTCTTGAGGAAATGAGCACCATGAAAGCAAACAATTAGACTTTTTATCTTCGATAGGTTTTTCTTGATACTCAGGCAGCAAGTTATTTGATATAATAGCAGCTCTGATAATGTTCGCTACAGGCAATGATTCTTCTTGAACATCATCTGTTTGAATCACAATATTTCTTTGTAATTTCACATACGCCAGGGTTTGAGCAATAAGCGCTCTCATCTGGCTATCAGTGAGCTTTAAAAGATTTTGGCTTGCTGTTTTAATAAGTTCACAGAACGTCGATTGTTGTGAAAAATCAATACAGTGAGGATTCGATAGCTGAAGAATAATTGCAAGGTTCCCAACTTCTTTACGCAAAGCTGAGCTATCTGCAAAATTCACAAGCGTCAGCGCACAGCTCGTTTGCGGTCCTTGGGCAAGGATTTCTTGTGCAATTTCAGTTGTTATTGTTGAATCGCAGTATCTTGAAGATAATTTACACAGACTATTCCATCCTGGAAGCCTAAACGATGAAGATGCTTGGTCTACAAACGATCCATCATCTTGCTGGTTGTAACTCTTACTCGTACGACCATCAAGTGACGCTGTCAAACAAATGAATGGTCCATGAGGGTTATTTTCTTTAAATAGACAAGCCTGGATAGAGTTTCCAGTTAAAGCTTTCTCACTTATCGAATAACCTTCATCAACCGGGGCTCCTCTATGTGGAACGGTTGTATTGATGTGTCGATAACACTGATCAATAGGGTCTACTGAAAGATACTCACGTGGAAGCTTAAAACAAAGTTGCATACCATTTTTTTGAGGATGACAAACATCGTATGACGCCTGGTTAACGTCACTAACACTTACCGCTTGCGCAACCGGGAGATAGATGCCTGAAAGGCACAGCATAAGCAAAAGGGAAACTTTAACCCACCACAAGAAAGTTCGTTCTGAGCCCATAAAACTCTGTCTTCTATTCTGAGGAACAAAGTCATCATCAGAATCATAATCTGAGTCATAGCTGGAGTCATCATCTAAATCAGAGCCTGACCTAGAATCTGAGTCAGAATCGTTATCTATAACGCAAAAATCATCTTCTGAAGAACTATAATCAAGTTCATCAGATTGCACCGCATAGACCACTGGGCCCGAAAGCTGCAACGAAAAGCAAGCCAATAAAACTAAGGAAATAGCACGAAAATACGCAAAGCCGCGCGAATAAAATTGCTTCATGATTTATAACCCCCATAAAAGCTTTCATTGAGAAAATTAACACTATTTCTCATTAATTATTTCTATTTTATCATATTAACGCGAGCAGAACAAACGCTGAGTAGTCCAATCAATGGATTGAACAAGCCCTTATTTTTTAGATAAAAAACAGGATTATTTGACAAATTGAATATATGAGTTAGTATGATAAATAATTTACAGTTAAATAATTGCTATTTATTCGTTTAGAAGGTGGGGGTTATAATGATAAAACAATATTTTGCTCAAAAATTACTCTTTTCTCTATTTTTTCTTATTTGTATGCTACCGTCCTATTTGAATGGAGGCCCAACTCATACAACTTACTTCTCAGAGTCAGACACAAAGCTTGAGATTTCAAAAATTGAATTTGGTAAAGACCACTACTTTTATGCGCTTCTTAAGAACCGAACCGATAATCAAATTGGATTCTGTTTATTTAGATTTAACAAAAAAATGCAGAACTCCTGCTTTGTAATTGAGCTTGAAACCTATCCAGCTTATCGGCGTCAAGGTCATGCAACACGCATGCTTGAATATCTCTTTAAGCTCATGCGTTCATTTGACGTTAAGAAAATATCGCTACTCGTTGACCATGCAAATACCCAAGCCAGAGCGTTATATACTAAACTTGGCTTTGAATACCATGCCGATTTTAATGACCTATTGATTATGCTTGAAAAAGACCTTACGTCGGTGTAATAAGTAAAGGGCGTTTGTTTATTGCTCAACAAACGCCCTTTGATAACTTAATCTAAATTATTTCTTAGATAGTACCACCACCAGAGCAGATCTTTCCATATCGTGTTCCGCTACTATAGCGAGCAGGTGAATGGCTGTTATAAAGCTCAGCTTGATACAAACGAACCTCATGAGTATTATTGAAATCACCAGCACCAACGTACGGTGTTGAACCCGCAACCAGAAGGGTCTTTCCAGTTGGATCCCATTTAATTGCAAATCCATCAACACCATACTTATGGCTTGTAGTTGCTGTTAGATCGGTTCCATTAAATGTATAAATTCGTGTTTCATATTCATTATCAAATCCACCAGCATCCATTACAGCCTTGTGTCCGGTAATTGCAAGCAAGCGCCCTGCAGGATTCCAGGCAAGAGCATTTACCCAGCTACCGTAATCTTTACTTACAAGAGATGTAAGTGTCGAACCATCAAATGAATATAAACGCAATTCATTGGTGTCATCAAATCCTCTTGCCTTTCTTGCAATCCACTCTGTAGAATCATCAGTAGGAGAACTTCCCCCAACGGCTAGAACAGTTCCATCAGGGCTCCATTCAAAACAAGCAATATCTGTTCCGTAATTTTTACTTATTAAAGAAGTAAGAGTTGAACCATTAAAGCTATAAAGACGGATCTCATCGCTATTTTCAAATCCTCCAGCTTCATACACAGGACCAGCTCCACCTATGACAATAAACTGTCCACTTGGATGCCAAGCAAGGCCTCGAACCTGTATTCCATAATCCTTGCTTGTTAAAGCTGTTAGTGTAGAGCCATTGAAACTGTATATCCGTAATTCATGATTATTCGAAAATCCACCAGCTCCGTTAACTGGTCCACTTCCTCCAACAGCAAGATATTTGCCATCAGGACTCCAGCTCAGCACCTGTATTTCAGAGCCATAATCTTTACTCGTTAGAGCTGTCAACGTTGAACCATTAAAACTGTATATGCGTAACTCATCGGTATTTGCAAAACCACCTGCTCCATTGGTTGGACCAGCTCCACCTACAGCCAAAAACTTACCATCAAAACTCCAGTCAAGCGCTATTGCTCGTGTTCCATATCCTTGGCTGGTAAGCGCTGTTAATGTTGAACCATTAAAACTATAAAGGCGAATTTCGTCGGTATTTGCAAACCCACCAGCTCCATTTACCGCGGCTATTCCACCAAGAGCTACAACTTTAGCATTTGGGTGCCATGCAATTGCATTAACGGTGGAAGTATTTCCATAATCAACGCTCGTCAAAGCTGAAAGCGCTGAAAGATCCTGCGTTGCATAACGGTGCACACGAACTTCATCTTCTAAGATGAGCTTACCCGTTTCAAATTCAATTGATCCATTAGGAATCCGCATACAACATCCGCACATTTGAAATGCAGAACTTAATGATTGAAGTTTAATTAAATTTTCTGTTGTAGTTCCAACTGGCGCGAATGAAAAATTAGTATTCATATCAAAAAACCAGGTACTTCCAGGAGCAATAAAACTTGGCTGTGTTGCATGATAGATAAATGCATGAGAACCGGTTACCACAACATCATTATGAATATAAAGTTGACCTTGTTTCCAATCAAAATCGTTATTCATAGCAAACCTAACATCATCAAATGCAAGTTTGCTGGTGGTCGCACGCAATTTAATCCAAGGAAAAAGTGAATCATTACGAGTATTCTGAACAGTCATGTTACGCAAAGTCAGTGTGACATTATTATCAACAAGTATTTGCGCATGTTCTGCAAGTGTGAGAACATGGCCACCACCATCAATAATCGTATCACCTGTTATACACAAAACACCTGAAGCTGGAATCGACAGATCTCCCTGCAGATTAATTACATGACCTCGGCCTTTGATATACCCTACTCGAGTCAGTGTAACAGCTGCATCAAATTGAAGATCTCCAATTAATTGAAGTTGACCTGTTGTTCGCAAATCAATATCACCCGAAACAGATATTAAAGTATCAAATGTTGCTGTTTCGCCAGCTAAAATAGTAAATCCTTTATTCAATCGAGCAAAACCCTTCACAATATCTCCATTATGGAGAACATAGTGATTATTTTGAAAAGCAATTGATGACGTACCATCAAGACTTGTAGCTTGAGCTGCTTGCCCCAAGAGGGAAAGAGCAAGGGCAAACGCCCCAGCTCTTTGAATAATATTTAAATTCATTGTATTTGTGTCCTTCTTTAATTAGTTGGTATTTTGATACGCCAACTGACCCGATTGCAACTGAATTCTACCACCAGGCATTATTTCTATACCTAAGTCATTAGCTGCTGTTCCGTTACCAAATGCAATTGCTTGTGAAGGACTTGTTGCTCCAGTATTAAAGAACTGGTTTTTATGATCCACAATCAATGTTCCATTTGTTAGACGCATACCCGTAGTCGTTGATCTGACCGTACAACCATTTAAGTAGAGAACCGATGAACGATCAGCCATACCAAGCAAGTCCCTATTTGCTGCAACTGGTGCATAACTGATTGTTAAGCCGGTATCAAGAAGAAGCTTGGAACAAGGCAAAATCTTAGAATTCACGTTGGTTGGGCGATAACCAAATGTATTGGTTCCAACCATATGAACATCCATTTCAAAAAGGATACGTCCTGATGTAAATGAGTAATCATGAGAAAGGCAGAGTATTGCGTTCTTGAATTTAACCGAAGCTGTGTTACCTTGAGCTCTAATATTAAATTGCTTTAAGCCTTCGATAAAAATGTCTTGAAGTGTCAAGCGACCACCAGGGTTTACTGAAATCACCGAGTTATTCATCATTATTTTATTACCAAAGCCCTGAACAACTGCATTACCAGAGAATGTCATATTCGATGCAAGACTTTGCATATCCTCAAGCTCAATGCACGTTCCTTGGCCAAAGGTAACTGTAGCGCCAGCTCCAAGAGATATTGCTCCTTCAGAATAATTTCTCAAAACCACATCGGTAAACACAAGATGCTTACCTGCAGCAACTGAGAAATTTCCAGCCTGTTTTGTAAAGTCAAACACATGACCATTACCATCAAGCGTTGTATTTCCTGTTACAGAAACAGTGCTATCAACAGAAGCAACAACTTGTCGAGTCATGGTATATGTTGGACCAGGAATGACAAGGTTTCCACCACCAGTTTGAACAATATTATTAACTAACGTAATCGCATTACTATTATTGGTAAAGAAGCGCAAGGTGCTGTTGCTACTATTTTTGCAACAGGAAAGCAGTGCGTTACTATTATTCGCAAATAATCTTAAAATCGCATTACTATTATTTTTACAGCAATAGAGTAATGCATTACTATTGCTTGCAAACATTCTCAAGTTCGAATTACTTTCATTCTTAACTAAGAAAAGTAGCGCGTTACTGGTTGTTCTTGCAAGCGTGCTTGTTGCTCCACCACCAACAATTGCATTACTGTTATTTGCAAATAATCTCAAAAGCGCATTACTGTTGTTCTTACAACAATACAAAAGCGCACTACTGTTATTTTTAAACATCCTTAAGTTTGCATTACTTTCATTCTTGATCAAATAAAGCAACGCGTTACTGGTTGCGATGGCAAGCGCGCTGCTTCCGCCCGTGCCTGCATTGACAGCATTACTGGTTGCGTACAAAAGATTGGTTCGAGCTGCGCCGCCAGCTGTACTCACCACAACGTTATTGGTATAGGTTTCAACCCAACTCGTAGAAGCATTATTGCCAAAGTCCCTGACAATTGACTCGAGGTTCCATCCGGTTACCTGAGATGCAGTCCTCACTTTAAGCACTGAATTCGATGCCTTCATTGCAATCATTGAACTACGATTATGAAAATTAATTGTTCCAGAAGCATCCGGAACAACACTCAAAAACATAACCGAAGCTATCAGCAATACAGAATTGCCCAGCGATCTTAGTCTCTTCATTATACCCTCTTTCTGGCCGTTGTTTTACACCAAAACCTTAACTCATCAACTTCTTTTTTAAGTTTGGATTTTTTGTAAACTCTGTCGGCTCTCTCTTCCTTCTTCTCCAAACCTATGGTAACAATCGTTGCAAAAACATCTTGAAGAATCAAGTGTTGCAAAAAAATATGAACGGAGGCGTTACACGTAAGTACAACATAACGCACAAACATCTCGCTTATGCTCAATTACTCACTTTAAGCAAGAATATTCCTCAACAAAAAGACTCTCCTCTCATTACTTACTGTAATAAATTACTTTTTCTAACGTACGGCTTCTTTCCTTCAAGGTCAATAAACCAGGCCACAAGATATACGGACCCCTTTTTAATCAAAATTTTTTCAATTCTTGTAAAACAATCAAGCATCTTCCTATGCTTTCTCAAGAGTGTATATGTCCGGTTTTGAGTGAAGGAATGCTTATGAATTTTGGTCATCATTTTTTGTACAAACATGCACGTTTATTATTTCTAACGTTTTCGATTACCCTGCTCAATCTTTCTGCAAATCATGACCAAAATCATGAACATACGGTAAAGAAAAGCGATACTCTTCAAAAATCAAGTATCGGTATGACCGTATCGGTAAGACAAGGGATTGATTTATGTAATGATGAGAAAGCTATCGTAAAACTCAGATTGCACCGAGCACAAGAAAAACTAGAATCTGAACTCAATCAATCCATTCATGAAAATGAAGTGCCAACGATTGGGATTGTTGGAAGCGGTGGCGGCTACAGATCTATGATTAGCATGCTTGGTTTTTTAATTGGACTTAATAAATATAATTTCTTAGATGCTTCTACTTATATGGCATCAGTCTCTGGATCTGGTTGGTGCATGGGTTCATGGCTTGCACAACCATACTCTCTCTCTGAGCTCAAGGAATTTTTGCGCAATCAAGTAACCACAGACTTAGCTCTCCAAGACTTCGGCTTTTTAGCATTACAAGATTTCAGCTGGACAGATATTGCAAGTCAACTTTATAACAAAATAAATCACGGACAACCAATTAATCAATCTGACCTATGGGGTTGTATCCTTTCTGAAGTTCTGTTAAAAGGTCTTGCAGGAGGAGGACACCAAGTTCTCTTCTCATCTCTCAAATCAAAAATCCAAACGGGAATGTATCCACTTCCACTCTTCACCGCAGTTCTTGATGAAACCACACCATATGAATGGTTTGAATTCACCCCATTTGAAATAGGAAGTGAAAAATCTGCATGCTGGATACCTTCATACGCTTTTGGAAAAAAATTTGATCGAGGATTATCAAGTGATACAGGACCTGAACAAACTCTAGGCTACATTCTAGGACTCAGCAGTTCAGCATTTGCCGCTAACTTTAAAGATCTTGTAAGCCTTCTTTTTGACAACATTAATTTACTGCTCAGCAAAAAATGTGTTAACTTCCAGGGGCTTTTTAGTGATGTTGGCGAAACACAAGTACCACCGCCAACGGTATTCAATTTCATGAAAAATATTGCGGGAACTCTTCATGCAAATAAAGAATATCTTTCTTTTTTTGACCCGGGCGTTGATATCAACCTTGGATTTGCTCCACTCTTGAGACGAAATGTTAACGTCTATTTGGTTTGCGACGCATCAGACACAGCCGTAAGCAACCAAAAAAATACGCTACGTCAAGCGCAACGCTATGCAAATGACAACAACTTTAAGTTTCCTCGAATTGATTACAACACTGTTGGAACAGATAAAGTCTCACTTTTTTATGATGAAGAAGACCCAGAAGTTCCCGTCATTATTTACTTTCCAAATAAAGTACAATTTTCAACATTCAAGTTCTGCTATACCAATGATGAATTTAATCAACTCTATCGCTCATCTAAAGATGCTGTCGAATCTTCCTATGATACGATTTGTCGTGGCATCACCATTGCAATCAATAACTTAAAAAAAATAAACCAACAGACTGAGTAATTTTCTCCAAGAGAGTATCGGTGATAAACCGATACTCTCTTGATTTTCACACGGGGGGATATCATGAAAATTCTTTACTTATCCACGCTCTTTATCTACACAAGCATCGGACTTCAAGCGAGCACTATCTTAGATCAATCAATACAAAGGGCCCCAGTTGCTGCTACCGTTCGGCAAGGATCAAGCCTATGTGGCGAAGAAATTAAAGCGCTTTATCAGCGTTTTGATAAAACAAAAAACAGATTAAGCTCGCTTTTGGGCAAGCGAATCAGTAGTCAACATGTTCCGTTTACGGCTATTGCAGGAAGCGGAGGCAGCCATCGAGCAATGGTCTGCACGCTTGGGCTTCTTGATGCACTCGATCAGACTGGAATTCTTGATGCAGTGCACTACATGGGTGGAGTATCAGGATCAACCTGGACTATGGCCTCCTGGCTTGCTCACGATTGCTCACTCTCTAACTTGAAATCTTTTTTACGCGCTCGCGTTACAAGTAATGAGGGCATCATGGCATATGACATCAAAGCAATCGCCACCATGATCTATACTAAAATCAAGCGAAAACAACCGGTGACTCTTGCTGACATTTGGGGCAGCATTGTCACTCATCAATTTCTTGTCGACCTTCCAGGATCTGGACATCAAGTATATTTTTCAGATCTTGCACCCTTGATAAAAACAGGCCGTTACCCACTCCCTATTTTTACTGCCGTACGAGACCACAGCAATCCATATGAGTGGTTTGAATTTACCCCTTTTGAATGTGGCAGCATTGATAAGCATGTTTGGATTCCAACAAAATCATTCGGAAATCGATTTAAAGATGGCGTAAGCTATGAAGATTATCCAGAGCAATCACTCGGGTTCATGATTGGAATATCAAGCTCAGCATATGCTGCAAATGTTAAGGAAATCATCAGAGCAATTCTTTCTCGCCTTGCGCCGCTCTTTGATAATAAAGATCAAAGAGACGAATTCAAAAATATTATTAGCTTTTTATTCGATGAATTTATGGACCTCCAAGTCTCTCCACCAAAGATTCATAATTTTGCAAAAAATATGTCTGGAATTTCTTATGCATCCAAAGATTACTTGACCTTAATCGATGCTGGTTGCGATTTTAATTTGCCGTTTCCCCCACTTTTGCGACGATCAATAAATTTGTACATTGTATGCGACGGCTCAAACAGTGCAAATGTTGGCAATAAATATCACCCGTTGCACGGCGTAGAACGTTATGCTCATGATAATGGATACAAATTTCCAGTAATCAACTATAGCTCAATTGGTGATGAAGTCTCAGTTTTTTATGATCCAAACGACGCCTCGGTTCCAACTATCATCTACTTCCCAAATCAACTCAACTTTTCAACATTCAAGCCAAATTATTCAGTTGAAGAATTTAATCAACTCTACGCATCCATGAGAGACACAGTACTTAAACACCAAGGTCTTATCATGGAACATATTGCTCGAGTAACGAATAATTTGATACAAAATCGTACGCATCATCAATTTAAAAACATTTTTGATCATCTAGAAAAAAATTAAATAAGCTAGGAAAATTATGAATAAAAGATACTCCTCACTGTATGGACTTTTGATAGTATGCTTTTTAATGAATAAAACAGATGCCCGAACAGAGCAAAAGTATTTGGCTCAAGCTGCCAGAGAACTTTCAGGAGAAATAAACACTCAAGCAGATAACCAAGCATCTTTTTCAATAAAAGAGCTCTCACCAATAAAACTTGCGCAAAAGGCCCTTCGTAAGGCCTTATCGATCACACCAAAGAGCATCGAACCAATTTCAGTTCGACAAGGAACTGCATTGGGTTCAGCAGAAGAAGCTATTCTTGCCAAGCGACAACCAACTATTAAAAAAACCATCGAATCTCTTGTTGGCCGCCCTCTGAAAGATCAAGATATTCCTCGTATTGCAATTGCTGCTAGTGGTGGTGGCGATCGAGCCATGATTACTTTCTTAGCATATCTCACCGCCCTTGAAGAGCTGAATGTGTTACCCGCATGCTCGCATGTAGCAACGCTTTCTGGATCAACATGGTCACTCGCTTCGATACTTGCACACAACAGGCCGCTTTCTGAAATGAAAGAGGTTTTTCACAGACACGAAGTTGAAACAACATTGCTTACCATGGATCATAAGGCTATTGCAAAAGCAATTGTACAAAAATTTGCTCGCGGACAAGCAGTATCTGCGTGCGATTTTTGGGGGGGATTTTTAGCCGATGGTTTCTTTAATGATCTTCCACAAGACAACCAAAAGGTGCATCTCTCATCTTTACAAGATGCTGCACGAAGCGGCAAATACCCTTTCCCTCTTTTTACTTCATCAATTGCGGGTGTTACCCCTTATGAATGGATGGAGTACTCTCCGTTTGAAATTGGATCTGATTTTTTAAAAAGCTGGATTCCAACCGAAGCGTTTGGCAAAAAATTTGATAACGGAACAACAACTGATGCATCACCTGAACAAACGCTCGGCTTTATGCTCGGCCTTTTTGGTTCAGCATACGCAGCAAACATTCGTGATGTGTTTGTAAATGCACTTCCCATAATTGAAACAGAGATAAAAAATATAACTGAAAAAAAAGGTCTTAAATCTGATATTGCTCAGCTTATCAATAGCACCGTTGTTAAAGATATTAAAGAACTTACTCAATCAGCTAAGCAACGAAAAATTATTGATACTGCACGCCTTTCACCCGCAACAGTACCCAACTTCACCTATGGGCTCAAAAATTCTCCTTTTGCTTCTTCAAAAAAATTGACGCTTATGGATGGCGCATTTGCATTTAATTTACCATTTCCTCCATTACTCAGACGTAATGTTAATCTTTATTTTGTCTGTAACGCTGGTAAAAACTATGGCCCATTAAAAAAAGCTGCGGAATATGCACAGCGCAAAGGATACAAATTTCCAAGTATTCCAGAGGGTGCGGCTCCTGAAGTAAGCTTGCTCTATGATGCCGCCGACCCTGAAGTACCAGTAATTGTCTACATTCCTCTTTTTCCAACTTTTGCAACAACAAAAATGATTTATGAACATGAAGAATTTAATACAGTATTCGATTACATGCATAAAACAGTGACTCAAGCAAAGTTAACAATCTTAAAAGCGATACGAATTGCTCTGAATAATAAACGAAAGCTTATAAAGCAACAACAAGCTGCTGCTCAAATAGATAAATCTGAAAAATAAATAGAAAGAGCTCGGACTCTTTTTAAGATCAAACCAGAACAAATTGTACAACTTGTAGTTCGTCAAGGAAGCGGGCTTCACCCTGATGAAATTACAAGAGAAACATCTCAAACGGATATCTCAAAAAAAATAATTAAACGTCGTTACAGAATAATAGCCACGAATTAATCAAATAGATCATTCTGACCAATCCCTTGCTGCCCGAATAGTTTTCGGCGCAGTAAGGGAATTTTTTTTGGAGGAATCACGCGCCCTCGTGATGTTTTTTGTAATAACCCTTGGCGTAACAAATAGGGTTCACAGACATCTTCAAGTGTTTCTTTGTCTTCACCAGTCATGGCTGCAAGCGTTTCAATGCCTACTGGTCCACCATCAAAGTCTTTGATCAAATGGATCAACACCATACGGTCAAGCTGATTGAGTCCATCTTCATCAATCCCCAAAAATTTGAGTGCTTGATCAACAACATCAATATCAACAACATTGTGCTTATGGACTTGTGCATAATCGCGAACTCGACGTAAAATACGTTTGACAATACGAGGAGTGCCGCGTGCTCGTCGACCAATAGTTTGTGTTGCCTCAGGCAAAATAGGTAGCCCCAAGAACTGGGCATTTTGTTTAACGATTGCAGCAAGCTCATCCGATTCATAAAAATTGAGTCGTTCAACTATGCCAAAACGCGTCTGTAGTGGCCCTGAAATCAGCGATGTTTTGGTTGTTGCACCAATCAATGTAAAGGGATTAAGTGGCAAACGAATCGATTTTGCACCAGCACCTTGTCCAATGATCACGTCAACACAAAAGTTTTCCATTGCGGTATAAAGAACCTCTTCAACGTTTTTTGGAAGTCGATGAATTTCATCAATGAATAAAATTTCATTGATTGCAAGTCCCGAAAGAATAGCAACCAAGTCACCCATCCGCTCAAGTACCGGCGCACTGGTTATCTTGACCGGAGCTCCAAGTTCTTTACCCATAACTTTTGCAAGCGTTGTCTTTCCGAGTCCAGGAGGACCAAACAACAAAAGATGATCCAATGGTTCGCTGCGCATTTTTGCAGCTGCAACAAAAACTTTTAATTTTTCTTTGATGAGCGTTTGCCCAAGATAATCATCAAATGAACTCGGTTCAAAAATATTCAACCGATCTTCTGGCGTCTCTTGCAAGCTTAAAAGTTCAATGGGGGCTTCTAATTTCATAGTACTCATCTGAAAATATGGTTACAGAGGACCTTAATCACCTCATTCTACCACAATCACATCAGATGCAAATAGATTTAAAAAATAGCTCTCTATTTACTTACTTTTTTTTACTTGCTTTTTTATTGTAAGCATCATATAAAATGCACTAATTATTTATCTTGCAGCACCCAGATTTGAAAGGTTTCCCTATGAACTTCTTGAAAAAAGTTACTTCAATCGCTTGCATCTTAATGATAACAAACACTCACCATATATTTCCACTTGGTATTTTTTGTGGAACCTACAGTACACCGGGAGCCTTACGTCCAGAAATGCTTGATGCTCATGACACACATAATAACGATGATATTTTTTATGCCGGTGTCTATGACGGTCATATTAAACCAAATGCGGCTAACTTCATTGCTCAGAATCTTTACATCAATATTGTTAATGATGAGAATTTCATGCACAGTCCTGAAATTGCACTTTTTAATGGGTTTATAAAAACCCATATAAAGTACGAAGGACAAGATGATGGCGCAACGGTAGGGGTTATTTTAGTTAAAGATGAGGTACTCTATGGAGCAAATGCTGGTGATGTTCAAGCCGTATTTTATAACTTTGATGGCGAAAAACTTCTGCCAAATCTATTAAGTCAAATTCACACAGTTGACCAAGAGCTTGATCGTTTAAAAGGACTCATGGATGATGCATGCAGTATTATCTCAACAAGTCCTCGCGATGATCATTATCCTTCAAGCTCTCAAAGGCAGTTGTCTCATCGCTCAAGAAGTCGCTCGATTAAGGCTCATACAACTATTTCAAATTCTTATGAAAAACAAACTTCATATATCCCCCAAGAATTAGCCGCAAGTCCTCGAGGTGTATCGCGTATTATTCAATATCCTCGCATTGAAGACGATTCAATTACATCAAGCCCTCGAATGAAAGACGATATCGTGAGGCGGCTCACTGGAGATGGTAGCATTAAAGAGGTTATGCTTCAGTCGGTCTATTTATCAAAATCTCACGCCGATGGAAGCGGTGAATTAATAAAGCCAAGCCGCGGAGTTTGCGACCATCGATTTGCACCCTATCTTATTCCAGATCCTTTCATATGCAAAATTCATCTACCCAAATTTGCCTCTGCTGCTGTTCTAGCATCAAAAAATCTTTGGCTTGTCATGGAACCTGAAGCAGTTGGCAACTTAGTAAATCAATTTTTAATTGAAGCATACGAGAAATTTCAGACAGATGAGCCATCTTGTCAAGTTACTCAGTACATAGCCCAAAAACTCGTTGAGAAAGCTTTCTCCATACAAGATGTCGGCAATCAAACCGTCACCGTTATTTTGTTTGACTTAGATGATAATTAAAAAAAATATTTTTCTGAGATTAGGTACTAGACAGATGCATTGGCATACTTTAAGCTATCATTGAACAATATTTGAATGGGTTGCTAGCTCAATTGGTAGAGCAACAGACTCTTAATCTGCAGGTTCAGGGTTCGAGTCCCTGGCGACCCACCAACCTCTGCCCAGGCTACGGTTGGCAGGCCAATTTTTTATAGGCTGAGCTTTACTTGTTTTTTCATACTCCAAACGATATCTCCTCTATGCACATCGAATAGTTCATTTCACGCAAGAGTGGCGAAACTGGTAGACGCACTGGCCTTAGGAGCCAGCCCTCGAAAGAGGATGGGGGTTCGAGTCCCCCCTCTTGCACCATAGCATCTCAAGCTCTCTATACATAACAAAACTTGACGTCATGTATGATCATTTTTTTATACTGAACTTTTCATACCTATCATCGATGTTCCCCCGAGACAGTACGAATGAAGGCTCGGACAAAAAAAGGAGATGCCATGGTTGATACTTTTTCAAACGCTCTTATGCCAGAGGCGATTTTATCTGAAGAAAACCAAAGTACACCCAAGAGTAATGACACAAGCAAACAAGCAAGTTTAGTACATCACTACCTATCTTTTTCTCATGTTCCAACATCATCCCACTTGATAAAAATTATCATTCAAGTTGGAAGTCATGTAGCAAAAAAAACATATGCTCAAACAATTGATTTATTTACACAAGGCTCACTTGAAGGATTTTCTACCAGCCTTATTCCTTCAGAGTATATTCAAGAACACTACAAGATGGAGATTTCTAAAAAAGTAAAAAATTTTCTCTTTCGTCATGCAGTTATTGATTTTTTATTACATAAAGCCCTTGAGCATAAAATTCCTTATGCCAACTACCCACGTTTAACCTCTATTGAAGAAGATTCCGCAGGAGCTTTATCGTATCACTTTGATCTTTCAATTGCCGACCCAATTGAATTAAAAGAATGGAAACACTTTTCCTTTAAATCTCCTAAGCGAAAAAAATATAAAGACCTCGATAAACAAGTTATTCATTTCTTAGAAAATGAAACTGCTGCAACCAAAA
This sequence comes from Candidatus Dependentiae bacterium, assembly GCA_018266175.1. Classification (NCBI taxonomy): domain Bacteria; species Candidatus Babelota bacterium. The sequence goes on along the minus strand of JAFEAY010000028.1, from coordinate 94,557 downwards.
AGCAAAAAAATAACAATATTGAAGATAGCGATTGGGTACTCTTCAATGCGTTAGCTCTTGATAGACTTAATAACCCCATTTTTGAAGAGCTTTCAGATTTTTGGGTTAAAATTAAAACAAAAGATATTCCCAATCAATTCTCATTCCTTTTTCTTGGAAAAGGAGTCGGTGAATCATTTATCACGAATACTTTCGATCTTGATGATGCAAATGTTGACAACTACAACCCTAAGCAATTCAATTTCCGCATTACCATTAAGGCAATTACTAAGGGAACACATCTGTCACTTGAACACTTCAGAGGAATGTTCAAACTCAAAAATAAATTGGACATCCATAACAAACTCATGGAAGTTTTTTCGTATCGAAATGATATTTCACAACGTAAAACAATCATTGAAGAAATTTTCCATCTCTTCTTAGCAAAGCACCGTTTTGAAGTTCCTAAACATTTGGTACTCAGGCGACAAGAAGATATTCTTTTAGTTCTTATGCGACAAACCGACTATCAAGTATATAAATCTCAAAAAGATTTCCTTCAACAAGTTGAACTTTTGGCTGAAAAACAGCTGAAAGAAGAGATCATCATCGATCAAATTGCAACTCAAGAAAATGTTCGATGCGACATGAAAGATATGCAACAATATCTTCATCTTTTTAATAACAAGCGATTACGAGAGTTTATCTACTTCAAACCACTTTTGGAACAGATCGATGAAGCAAATAGACCCGTAAGTACTGGAATTTTAGAGCAAACGATTATGCGTGAAAAAACATTAAACCATATCATTCTTATGCTTACACGCTAAAAACAAACCCGCCAATATATTCAGATTGAAACATATTGGCGGGTTATTCATTTATAGAGTAAAAAATAGTGTTTACAGGGTGCATTCTAGCTTGCCGACTCGAGTTTTATAGGCTAGACTTATTCAAACTTGAAATGAGTTCTTGTATTAAATTCCCTAAAGGAGCTTGCTATGTCAGTAACCTATCAGCCAAGTAATCGTAAACGTAAGAAAAAGCACGGCTTTAGAAAACGTATGAAGACCAGTGACGGTCGCAAAATTATTAACCGTCGACGAGCAAAAGGCCGTACACGCCTGGCTGTCTAAGCCGACGTTTATTTGTATTTGCTTATGATGGTACGCATTTCTGCATTATTCAATTTTTCGCGATCAGAAGTAGCTCATCTTTATAGCAAAGCAAAGCTCAAGAAAAAAAGTTTGGGGCTTAAATTATTACAAGCCCCTCTTTCTATTCTAAACTCAATTCCAGATCAAACCATTCCGAATGCTCCGATCCTAACAGACCAGAACGCTTCCTTCGAAGATCCACATGTTCAGCACGGTAAGCTCTTGGTTGTTATCCCAAAAAAATTTGGTAACGCCTGTGCACGCAATCGATTTCGAAGACAAGTAAAAGCTATTTTTTATGAGAGCAAGCTCTACCTTCACCCAATTGAATCGGTTTTGATTGTCTATGCTCAAGCAAAGGCGCTTTCATTTGATCAGATCAAAGAATTTTTAAATACAAATATCCCGCTAAAAGATTAATCTCTATGAATAGATTTTATAGAATCATTCAATTTTTGTATGGCGCAGCTCGCCCGCTCCTGGGCTCGTACGATGTCTGCATCTACCCTGTTACCTGCAGCCAATACGCTGGAAAAGCATTCCAAACCAAGTCATGGCCGTTAGCCTTTGCGCTCACCTCACTTCGCTTGCTCAGCTGCAACCCACTAGGAGGACTTATTCGGGCATGGTGGTGGAAGCACTCCATAAAGTCCTAGTCATTAGAACCACTTTTTATTGAACCTCATTTAACAAAAAGGCATCTCTCTGATGCCCAATAAATACTTAAAATTACACTATTAACCAATCCTCGGATACCCCGTTTGACTAATTATTTCAAATAGTAAATACTGTTGTTATGGTTATATTTAATATCTATGGAGGTTATACCATGAAAACGATCCGTTTTATTTCAATATTATTGTTACTTTCTCTGTCCGCTAATATACAACTTTTTGGTAATCAAGATCGAAAAAGAGCAATAAAAGAAGTTCAAAAGAAAACACGATGTGCTCGAGTAAAAAAAGCACAAGAAAAAGCTCAGGTAAAAAAATCTGCTCAAGCTCAAAATCAAGCACAGAATTTGCCTGAAATGATATTTGAAGAACACGTTATAGAGAACAATAACTTGATACAGAAGAATAACTTGATACAGAAGAATGACAATATTATTATTCAAGAAGATCAAAATCAGAATCTAATAGATAATGCCAATGAAAATGAAGGCAATCAAGCAGAACGTCAATTACCAAACAAGAAACGTTATGCTCTTCTTCGTATAATAGCTGCATTTCCAGTTATGATACCTTATAAAAATATTTATGAAGCGGTATGCACAGAGCTTTGTAAATATGGAATTTTAGAATATTGTACAAAAGAAGAGCTTTGTACAATATGGCATAATATGACAGCGTGCACCGAGCTTTGTAAAGATGGAATTTTAGAATATTGTACGAAAGAGCAACTGTGCAATATTCATGATTTTTGGAAGCAATGCCCATGCAGCCTAGAAGACCTCCGCGGTTGCCTTCCTGCAATTTGCCAAAATCTTCCTTACTGCCCAGAAGTTGTTACCTGGTTGGCAGAAACTTTTTCTACAACTCCAGAAGCTATTATCAAAATGTTCGTATAATAAAAAGTTCTTTCTTTTTGCTATTTTAAAAACAAGGGCGTACTCATAAGGTTCGCCCTCTTTTATTACGCTCTATTTGAAAAAACAGATTTTATTTGCATTCAAAAATACCACCAAATTACCCTCGATCGTCAAATCGAAACAAATTCTATGCTTTTTTTATTTTTTTATGTCAGAATATATTTTCTACCTAATAGATAAACATCTGGATTACATGAATGCAAAGGAGTTCCACAGTGGCAAGCAGACAAAAAAAGATGCTTATACTCGGTTGTGGAGGCATTGCGCAATGCGCTCTTCCTTTAATGATTGATTTGATCGATATTCCAGCAAGCAATATCACTATCATAGATTTTGTTGATCAACGTGCACGAGTTGCCCAGACGCTTGAGCAAGGCGTTACTTACGTTCAAGATCGTCTTAACCAAGAAAACTATCATGCCATTTTAAGTCGCTATCTTAATGCCGGCGACATACTGGTTGATCTTGCATGGAACATTGATACCTGCACTTTACTGGATTGGTGCTACAATCATGATGTGCTTTTTATCAACACGTCAGTTGAACAGTGGGAACCATATCGCAACGTTGAACAGAAGAATCCAACCGAGCTTACGCTGTACGCACGTCAAATGGCTATACGTAAACTTGTTGCTACCTGGAACAAAAAAGGTGCAACAGCTATGGTTGACCATGGCGCTAATCCAGGGCTTGTTTCACACTTCACTAAACAAGCACTTATAGAAATTGCTCAAAAAATTTTATTTCAAAAACCAACCGACCAACGACGAAAAGCTCTTGAGCAAGCATTGCAGAATAAAAACTTTGCAATGCTTGCTCAGCTTGTCGGCGTTAAAACCATTCATATCTCAGAACGAGATACCCAAATAACCTCGCAGCCCAAGCGCGTTAATGAATTTGTAAATACATGGAGTGTTGAAGGCCTTATTGAAGAAGGAATGGCCCCTTCAGAACTGGGATGGGGCACACATGAAAAGACAATCCCCCACGGTTCACGACTTCATGAAAATGGCCCCAAAAATCAAATCTGTCTTGCTTCTATGGGGATTAACACACTCGTTCGCTCGTGGGTTCCCTCTGGACCAATCATCGGCATGGCTATTCGTCACGGTGAAGCATTCAGTATTTCTGATTATCTGACCGTCTGGGAACATAAAAAAGTTGTTTACCGGCCAACAGTCCATTACGCTTACTGCCCAAGTGATGCAACAATCGCTTCGCTACTTGAACTCCGTATGCGTAACTTTGTTGCGCAGCCGAAACAACGCATCATGAATGATGACATCATTGATGGAGTTGATGAACTTGGATGCCTTTTAATGGGACACGACTTTGGTGCGTGGTGGATTGGAAGCATCCTTGATATTGCTCAAGCCCGCAAACTTGTTCCTGGACAAAATAGCACGTCGGTACAAGTTGCCATTAGCGCTGTTGCTGCAATCAAATATATGCTTGATAATCCAAATCTTGGCTTTTGCTTGCCTGACGATTTCGACCATGAAACTATCCTTGCAATCGCAAAGCCATATCTAGGAAAATTTATTTCACAACAAAGTAATTGGACACCGCTGAGCAGTGAAAATCAATTTTTTACATTTGGAAAATCAGCACCATCTCCAAAAGATATGTGGCAATTTTCAACATTTCTAGTTCAAAGTAATATTTACTGATTCAAACCTTCAAACCGCCCAACACGCACACGAGCCATATCTTGTGCGTTGACATATTGAGCTGCAACTTTATTGACCTCATCAAGTGTTATGGTTTGAACACGCTCTAAAAGCTTATCAAAGTAATTAAATCCTAATTTAAGCGATTCTTGATAAATAAATGCTTTTGCAGTTCGCTTACAACTTGCCGTCACATCGATAAGTTTTTTGAGCTGATTCTGACGGGCTGAAATCAGTTCGGCTTCGGTCATTCCATGTTCACCCATATTCGTAATTACTTCACAAATTTTTTCTTCAGCAAGCTTTAACTGCTCACCTTTAACTAAAGTTACAACATAATCATAACCTGGAAATTTTGAACACCGAGCTGCAAATCTGCCTCGTGAAGAATAAAATAATCCCGTTTGTTCTCTCAGCTTGTACATGCGAGAACCAAAAGATTTAAATAACGCTGAATTAATCATTTTTATTGAAATGAGCGCATCATCATAGAGTGTAAGAGGTGATGGTTTACCGAGCATAAGAGCAACTTGATTGCGCAACATTGGAATATCAATCTGCTCACCAGGCACAAAATTTGCCGCTGGTAGCTTAAGAGGAACATACGCCCCGACTTCTTCCCACAAACCAAAAATACGTCGTGCCTCTTTTTCCATTTCATCAACATCAAAGTCTCCAACGATTGATACCATCAAATGTGCTGGGCATATATATTTTTGATGCAACTTAATCAAATCTGCACGCGTCAGATGTTCAAGATCTTGAATTGCTTGATCAAAGGTCCAACTAAACGGAGTGTCTTTATAAATAAGATTAAGAAGCTCTCGCCGAGCAAGCGAACGAGGAACATCTTGAGCATGGTAGTAATGACTGACCTTGCGTGCTTTAATACGATCAATACTATCCTTAGGAAGTATTGGCTGCATGACAATATGAGCAAGTCGCTCAAGAACATCAACCGCATCATGTGCAAGCGCCGTACAGCAAGCACCTGATGAACTAAATCGGTATTTAACACCACGCTGTTCAAAGAAATCAACCAAATCCTTCTTTGAATATCCCGAACTTCCCTCCATCAACATACTCATCATAACACCAAGAGCGCGACCTTCTCGTGCTCGAGCAAAATATTCAGCTTCTTTAAGCTTGCAACACATCGCAACAATTGGCCAATTCTTGTTAGATTTGAGCATAATCTTTAAACCATTTTCAAGCTCAAATACTCGATCTGGCTTGGGAAAACTAAAATCAAAAGGCTCAGGATTTTTCATCGTATCCGCCACTCGAGGTTTTTCTAGTGGGGATGTTCGTTTATGTGCTTTTAAAATTTTACGCTCAACCTTGTCCCAAATTTTACGTGAAGCTTCTATAAACTCTCGCTTATTCTCTGGAACAGGAACTATTTCAATCTGATTCATAAGAAAGGGATCAAGATAACGCGCTCCAAAATTCTGAAGTTGCTCTGAGGTGACCAACTCATAACGATTTTGCCGTTTAAAAATTTCAAGCTCATCATCAGTACTAAAAAATGATTTAATCCAGCGATACGTGAAGTCTTTATTATTTGACATCTTTTCCAAGAAAGAACGCGTTTTGCCATTGATCATACGTATAATTTCTTCATCTGAAAAACCGGTTTCAATAATTGAGCTTAAAACTTTTTGTACAATCGAACGACATTTTTCAGACTTTCCCAGCACAGGATCAACAAATACAAAAAATATACCACCGTTCATGAGTTTAAAGTTTTTTGTAAACACCGATGTTGCTACTTTTTTTTCCTCAACCAACATTTGATACAATCTACTTTTTCTGCCTTTTCCTAATAAGGATTCAAATGCTGATGCAACCAATTCGGTTTCATCCATGATTCCTGGAACTGCCCAATAAAAACCAAGCCGTTCTTTCTTAACATCCTGAAAAATGCGCGTTGTATGAGTTATCAACTCGGGCATTCCATTAGAAAGTTCTTTAACAACCGACTCTGGTGCAATTGGAATTGATTCAAATTTTTCAGTAGCGCACGACAATGCTTCATTAATATCAACGTCACCAACAATAAAAAGCGTTGCTCGATCTGGACGATAATATTTTTTATAAAAGGCTTCAACTTGCGCAGCGGTTATCGAAATTAGATCTTCTTTGTATCCAATGACAGGATCATGATACGGATGATTAGGAGGGAAAATAAGCTCGGCAGCTTTTTGAGACATAAGGCGCGAATAGTTATCTCGATGCATACGCAATTCTTGAATAATTGTTTTAACCTCTGAAGCCAAATAATCGTGATGGAAACGAGCATTTTGCATACAATGCGCAAGTAAATCAACAAATGGTTTCCAGTTGTTTTTATTTACTTCAAAGTAATAACTGGTAGCATCTTGCCCGGTAAACGCATTAAATTTTGCTCCATACCTCCTGGCAATAGCTCCAATGTCAGTTTCGGAAAGTTTATCTGTTCCCTTAAAAATAAGATGCTCAAGAAGATGCGCCAACCCACGCTCCCCAGACTCTTCAACCGCAGCTCCAATATTGTAGGCTATTTGAACGAGTACTTTAGCAGAAGATGGGTTTTCAAAGGCTACAACTTTCATCCCATTTTTCAATACCACTTTTTTTATTTTACCTTCAGGAATAGCAACCCTGGTTGTTCTATAAACATTCCCCATATTTTTATAGCGATAACCAAAATAACACAGTAGGCCAATGAGGGTTACAACAGTTACACAAATTACAAAAAGTCGAGTAATTGATTTGCGATGAATAGGCAAAAACAAGTTCATGCACACTCCCTTTCTCCATAGAGTTTTGCTATGATCATGTAGGTTTTACATTTTTTAGTCTATGCACATATCATCAAAAGAACAAGAATATGAAGATCTTAATCATACGAGTCTCTGCAATTGGAGATGTTATTCATACACTTCCTGCACTTTTCTTACTCAAAAAACAAATTCCTCATGCTCAAATCAGCTGGATTGTTCAAAAAAAAGCTGCAGCTCTCCTTGCACATCATCCTGCTCTTGATCGCGTATGGGTTCTTCCTGACAAGTATCTTTATCCAGCACAATGGAAGACAACAGCCCAAATTATGCGTGAAGTTAAAACAACCAAGTGGGATGCCATAATAGACTTTCAAGGAATTTTAAAAACGTCAGTTCTTATTGCTCAACTCAAGGGAAAAAAATACGGATTTGCAAAAGAACATGCACGCGATCCATGGACCCGGTTCTTTACTCATCATCATGTCAATTCTCAATACACCAATATTATTCAAAAAAACTTAGCACTTGCTGCTCATGTGGTGCATGATCTCACACAACAGCCAAGCTGCCCCGCACTTCATGTTTTGCGCCAAGACTTTGACCTTTTTTTTTCAGATCATAGCAAAGAGCTGGTCGCAAAGTGGCTAGCTCAACATCACGCTCAAAAAATTATTGCACTCTGCCCCAACACAACATGGGCATCAAAGCTCTGGCCAACTGAGCGTTGGCAAGAACTTCTCAAGCTTCTGTGTAGCAATTTTAATAAGCCGGGTGATCCGATTATCACACTTTTGGGAACATCATTTACCGGTGAAGCTGCCGAAAAACTGCTCCCCTTTATTAAAAAGCATAACCTTCCTGTCATTATTGTTCCAAGAATGGACCTACTCACAACGGCATATCTTTTCACTCATGCAACGCTGGTTATTGCTCCAGATACAGGACTGCTCCATATCGCTGATTTTCTTGGAGTTAATTCACTCGGCATTTTTGGCCCAACAAGCAAAAGACGCCATGGACCATTTTTAACAGAAGCGAATGTTAAAAATTGCATTCAAGTTGAATGTCCGCATCATTACCAAAAAACTCATGGTAAAAATGCAAATACTGTTCCAGAACAAAACTGTATGTATACACTATCATCACAAGAAGTACTTAACAGAGTTGTACGTATTACACAGGGAGCCTGAAGGCTATGATTAAAAAAATATCGCACTGGAGCATGCTTATCGCTATGTGCTGCCTGTCCAGGCAAGCATCGTCAAAAAAACTTGAAGTATTGCCATTGCCCCTAAAAATGACGGTCTATTCATTGACCATGGACCGAGCTGTTGTACTTGCGCATAAGCACCGCCCAAATCTTGAAAGTTTGAAGTATGCAATTAAAGCAAGTCAGTACCAAGCAAAAGAGTTTCTTTCTGGAAACTTGCCACACTTAACCTTAACTCATCAGTTAGATCAAGCAAAGGGCGATAAATCTCCACATTCCAATACTACATTTGCAGCTCGTCAACTTGTGTATAAATTTGGAGGACCTCTTGATTTGTACAATCTTAGCCGCAAAGAAACGCAAGTCGTTGAATTTTTAAGTGATGGTGAAAAGCAAAAAGTCCAGAATGAAGTCGAACTCTCATTTTTAGATGCTTGGTTTTTGCAGCAAAAACAAGAGTTTATAAAAAGTTTGTATGTATCGACTCAGGAGACGTTTAAAAAAGCAGAGCATCAATTTAATGTCCAGCTGCTTGATAAAAAAGATTGGTTAAAAAGCTCTGCTGACTACGCTCAAGATGTTGCCACCATTGGAAACTACGACAATGATACAGTGATAGCCGAAAGAAAATTAGAGTTCTTACTTGGGCAACGCGTTAGTATTTCTTTAAACACAGCTCGCTATGAATCGGATTCAGAAAAACAATCGCTCACACAACTTCACTGGAGCCCTGAAGCAAGCATCAACATACTTTCGCTTGACCATTATTACAACCAAGCAATCAAAAATCGTCCTGATCTTGCTATCAATAAAAAGCAAATCGAAATTGAACATGACAAAGTTGGTATTGCGCGCAAACAAAACCTTCCATGGTTGGAAGTATCTGCGCAATCTAGCCATCTGTATCACCGTGTTGCCCCATCAGGTGATATCTTGAGAAACCCAAGCGGATATCATCAAGTAAGTGCAAATATTAACTGGAACATTTTTGACGGTGCACTTTCTCATTTTCGAGCAAGCAAATTTGAAGCAACCAAAATAAAAGCAATTCTTGAAACTGAGCAAACCAGACAAAAGATTCGTATCGATATTGAAGAAACATATTACACTCTCAGCAAAGCGCTTGTGCAACTCCAAGCTCGGGAAATTCGACTTGCACAAGTAAAAAATGATCTCGCGCTTGCCAAGCAAAATCTTGAAATTGGTAACACTTCAAAAGTTGAATTAAGCACAGCACTCACTGCGTGGGAGCAAGAACACTTAGCATGGCTCAGTCAAAGAGTAAGTGCTGAAAAGAGCTACCGCGACCTCTTATTTGCTTGTGGCTATCCAAGTGATTTAAACTAAGAACTTCCACTCTCCAACTACTTGGCTATACTAAAAAATGGTTAGTTTCATTTTCTTTAAAGGAGAGTTCATGGATATTCGTCACCATTTGTTTGAAATTCTTAAAGAAAGCATTGTCTGCTTTGGGTTAGCACTTCTGCTTCCATTATTTGTTTTCTATACAACAGGACTTTTTATTAAATCGTTCCCCCAACCCCAAAGTTATTCTATCCCAAACTATGCACAGCGGATTCAACAAACTGAATCCGAAGAAGAAAAAAAGAATCTGTATACACATCAAATGCAACTACGTAATGCCTATATAAAGCATGTTGAAGAACACTCGCAGGCATTTTTCTTCTTTTCACTTTTTATGGGCATTTGTGCAATTATTGCAGGAATGTTTATTTGCGGGATGGGTGTTGGATCAGGACTCATTCTTGGAGGAATTTTAACCATCTTCCAGGGATACTATTTTTATTGGTTCTATTTAACTGAAGCTTTACGCTTCTTGTCGCTTCTAGTCGGACTCATTATTCTCTTCGGAGTCGGACATATCAAGTCGGTCAAACGAATTTCAAATCATCACTAATTTGATACATTCTGGGGAAGCAAAGCTTCCCCTTTTTAAATTCATACCAATCAAAAAAGCTCTTTGGTCTTATGCAAAACCGCAATGCCATCACTGGTTTGATTAAACGTTATCCCAGCAAGAATAACTTTTTTAGTTTTGAGTATCTCGTACGGCTCCCAGTAGCGCTTTTCTTCAATCTGTTTTAAGGCAATCTCTGGAGTGCTATTTCTTTTAAACTCGATAACGAAGGTATATTTGGTTCCTTCCAGCAAAAGATCCATGAACCCTTCTTCAGTTGCCACTTCAGTAGGTGGTCTCCTGCCAAAAAGCACACAAACCATAAAGAAAATTTGGTGGTAAAATTTTTCACGATTAACGCGAATATTGTGAGGAACAAGCTTGATGAAATCTTGTAGGTGCTTGCAAAAGAGTCCAAGATCATCGGCTGCAAGTGCACGACGGAACCTGTCGCCGAACTCACCAAAATTTTCCGGTGTGATACCTCCAACAAACTGCATAATTTGTTCGGTCATTGAATAGCGCACTTCCTCATTGGGGTACGCAACCTTGTAGCCACGTTTGTTTGAATCATAATCGGATGCAAAGGTAAGGTAGCCAGTTTGCAAAAGGAGGGTTCTGTAATTTTGGTAATACAGATCAAGCGTAAATGAGTCTAGGTTGGATTCTGCAAAAAAGGAGCCTTCCACCATTTCAATATCAGCAGCAATGAGTGGATTTTTTTCAATAAATTTCATTAAAAAACTCGGTGTTCCACTCGTAAACCAGTAATTTCTTAAATCAAGCTTTGTTAAACAATTATGCATAGAAAAGGGATTATAAACTTTTAGGTTGTTACCGACAAAGCAGTAACCGTTATACCATGACTTCAGCGTCTGCCGCGTTTGCTCATAGCTTTCGCCTCTTTTTTCAGCAAATGCTTGAATGTGCTCAGTTAAATAACGGTCAATTTCTTGATCAGTATAGCCAACAAGCGCTGCGGTACGGTGGTCGTTGGTTAAATCATCAAGATTATTAAGATCTGAAAACAGCGCCACTTTAGAAAACTTACTCACGCCGGTGATAAAGAGAAAGTGCATATTGGCATCAACGTCTTTCCCTTTGAGTGTTCCATAAAAATCTTTTAATTCATTGCGCGAAAGTTCTGCCTGCTCCAGATCATTAATAAGATCAACAATGGGTTTATCGTACTCATCAATAATAACAACGACGGAACCTTTTGTTGTACCCAATGTTTGAATAAGTTCGGCAAATTTTGCTTTAAGAAGTTTTTCCTTAAGAACAATGCTATATTTTTCAGCGTGAGCATCAAGTGAACTATGGAGGCCTTGAGTAAGTACATCTGCTGCTCTATGATCAATTTGACTAAAATCAAAGAATAAGACTGGCCGAGCTACCCACTCGTAATCACTCTGACCAATCCATAAGTCTTTAAAAAGTTCTTTGCAACCGCTGAAAATAGCACTGAGCGTAGAGCAAGTGAGCGACTTACCAAAACGACGAGGACGTGAAAAAAAATAGCGCCCTCGACCTTGCCTAATTAAATTGTATAAGTATTGCGTTTTATCAACGTATAACGTATTAGGGTTTATAAGCTCACTGAATGTTTGTTCACCAATCGGCAACTTTTTCACATGCTCTCCACTTAAATTTTATACACCAATTACCACGTGTGCTTAAACTATGAGCTCCCAATTGTAAAGCTATAACAAATAACGTTTACGCTTTATCACATTTGAGGAAGCGTAATTCCCACTTGCTTCATATACTTTCCATTTCGGTCAGCATACGAAACATCACATCGCTCATCAGACTCAAAAAAGAGTACTTGAGCAATGCCTTCGTTGGCATAAATTTTTGCCGGAAGCGGTGTGGTATTTGAAATTTCAATCGTTACGTAACCCTCCCACTCAGGCTCAAAAGGCGTCACGTTCACAATAATACCGCAACGGGCATAGGTTGATTTGCCTAAACAAATGGTCAGCACGTTGCGCGGAATTCTGAAATATTCAACGCTACGAGCAAGCGCAAAGGAGTTTGGTGGAACAATACAAACATCGCCATCACGTTGAATAAATGCATCATCGGTAAAATTTTTAGGATCAACAATAGAATTATAAACATTGGTAAAAATCTTAAACTCATTGGCAACACGTAAGTCGTAACCGTAACTTGAAACACCATAACTCACTACTTTGCCATTTTCAGCATTTTTTACTTGACCATCAACAAACGGCGAAATCATTCCGTTTTCAAGAGCCATCTTTCTAATCCAACTGTCTGGTTTAATACTCATTTTTTACGCCTTCTTTTGTTAACTCAATACAATCAATATTTTTAATAACCAAAATATGCCCCCACTCATGCATAAACAACTTCAACTTTTCAAGAAGTACTTCGATTATAGTCCCTATAAAATCCCGTGTCTCTGGAAGCTGGTCATCAAATTCATCAAGCACAAGTATCACGTGATATGACTCAACTGATACAGTTTTTTGATCAACAGCATCATCAAGCATTGGTTGACTTAGAGCCAATACTAAAAGCAAGCTAAAACCAGTCATGCGCTCCTTTATGGATAGTTTTACTTTTTTTATTTTTTACTATCAAAAAGCGCAGTACTCTTGGTAGCACTTTATAATGTCGCTATACTATCAACTAACGTTAGTTTATCGAGACATTAAAAAAAAGTGAAAGGGCAACATGAGCCTTAATCTTCAAAAAATAAGTATACTTTGCTTAAGTTATTGCATTTTATTACTGAGCTCAACACTGAAATTCAGCATGATCGTAGGTAAAAGTTTTGCTTACTTTTCAGTAATATTTTTTGTAGTACCACTGCTTGGCGCATTCTTTGGCGGAGCTCAAGCAATTATCATCACAACGTTTGCTCTTGCAACCAAAGTGATATTGACTTCGTATCCAATTACCGGTGGTATTCCAACATTACTTGCTGTTACAGCATGGTCAACGCATACACAGTTTGTGAGCAAACAGACTCTTGCTTCTCACCTTGGATATTTTTTAACGATGGCAGCTCTTCCCGCCTCATGCATGGCACTATTTATGACACACCCTACAGTTGGTCAAGGCTTTTTTTACGCTTTGTACTGGCTTATTCCCATTGTTTTTTATGCTGCACATATCTTTTTCCGTCGCAGTAGTACATTCACCGTTGCTTTGAGCACAACATTTATTGCACATGCCGTTGGATCAACCATTTGGCTTTTCACCGTCCCTATGAAACCAGAACAATGGATAGCATTGATGCCTGTTGTTGCAGTTGAGCGATTGATTATTGCAAGTGGGATGACACTATTATTTTTTGTAGTACAAAAAATAGCTTCAACAAAATTTTTGTTTTTAAAAAAACAATTTTTATTTAATAGTCACCGATAAAAGGACGGGGATAAAGTATGAAGAAATGTGTTCTTGTCGTAATGCTCAGTATTATGGGTTCGACACATGCGATGAATTTTGATATTGATTCTGAAGAAAATTTTCCATCACTAGAAAAAACACGTGCTGGCAGACGTCAGCAAGGACGCTCCAAGAAAAAAAATCTGGAAATAAAAAAAGCCGATCAACTTGATGAGGAATCTGATTCAAACATTAATAATGCTGATCATGTAAGCGAGCCAATACTTTCCGATAATTCTCAGATGCTAAGCCCTCAGTTGCCTGAAGCAATGAAACAGGTGGTTATTTACCTACCTGATAAATCAGATCTTTGGAATAGGCTTGATTTTCATTTTTGTAGCCATTCTGGAAAGGCTTTGTGCGAAAAATTGTATGGCAATAATTATAAACTTCATGGAAAATATCTCAGCCAAGTATTGAACGATATTGATGAGATTATGAAGCAATATGCCGGTTACATGAGATCTGCTCAAGCACCGGAATGGCAAATAATATTACGCCTCAGCACAGCTCAACGCATAATAATAAGGTCTGTTTTTAGTAATCATAAAGAAGTAAGCGATTTTCTTGAATCGATGCTTCAGCATAACAAGAACAAAGACCGCAATGTCATTAATCATCAAGCTCGTTCTTATTACCCTATCACCTCGAATATTTTTAATGGTAATCGATGCGAAGCAGGCATTGAGTTTGATGGTCCCTGGTAAAGAACCAAAGATCACTTTACTGCACAATAAAAAGTTTCACTCAGACAGAAAAATATGTACGAATGGGGTTGAGTATCCGCAACCCCATTCGTATTTCTATTTACTTACAAAAGAACCTTCAAAAATTAATTCCTCAAGCTTTTTCCGATCAGAAGGCACTTCACGCTCTTGCATCTCTTGAGGCAAATCTTCTTTCTTGCCAGGCTTCCCAACTGCAAACATCATTTCCACGTTATAGTCATCAGGAATATTAAGTTCAGTTTTGGCTCGATCGTAATCAAAGCCCTCCATGCCGTGAACAACCAAGCCATTCAATTCACCTTGCAAAGCAATACTCATCCATGCAGAGCCGGCATCAAATGAATGCGTACGTGCTGGCTTGCCATTAAAATCGAATGTTTTTTTTGATATGACAACAACAAGCGCGCTGGCATTTTTTGCCCAGTCTTGATTAAACTTAATCATCACGTTAAAAAGTTTATCCCATGCTGAAGTCTGACGTAATGCATAAATGAACCGCCATGGTTGACCATTATATGATGATGGTGCCCAGCGACCAGCTTCAAATAATGTGAGCAACTCTTTAAGTTCAATCGATTCTCCAGACATTGCACGAGGTGACCATCGATTCAAAAACATTTCATGAACAGTAAAATCAGATTTTCTATTATTTTTATGTGACATGAATTTTCCTTTTAGTATGAAATTGATCCAAATGAAACTGGATTTCCACCTCCACCAAGACCAAAATATGAAAGTTTTTTGGAAACTGATGCTTCAAGCTGAACACTTGCAATTTGTCTTGCGCCCGGAACATTACCCTTACCAAAAGATATAATAGCGTCTTGCAAAGTAACCCATAACACCTCACCTTGAGGAGCTGTTATAATCGCATCATGATTTTGTGGCTGAGTAACAGAAGCCGCCATAGAACCAAAAACACGAATTCCACTGCGACTATTTTGTTGATCCCCGATCAAAATATAAACAGTGTTTTTTGTTTTAATATCATCATCTGAAAGAGCAATCAAAATTCCTGCTTGAGCTTGGACATTACTCAAAATCAATGACAGCTGTCCGGGTTGAAATTTCCAATTTTGACTCCATAAAAGAGTATCTTTTCCATGGATAGCAGGAAGAAAGCTCAAAGATTTTTCACCCGCAATAATATCACGAGGAGCCGGCTTGATAATTTCAATTTCTAAAGTAAGCGCTTGCTCTTTTGTTGCAGCTTGAGCAATATAGTCCGGCAATGTTGCCAGTGAAGAGATCAATTGTATTGGATTTGGAGTACGCACCTGTGCAGTTGCAGCCTTTCCTTCAGCCCAATTTTCTTTTGGCAAACATAGGTACCCTGCTGTAGCTCGATTGATTAACCGTACAGATTTTAAATCACTTTTATCATCAGCATCAATCACCCACTGCTCTGTTGTACTGTAAAGCATGTGTGAACGCTGAGCAACATAAACCATTTGTGAGACCGGGTCGGTACAAATATTTTTCCACCCATTCAACTTAAAGCCAACATAATTACCAAATCTCATAACATAAAACTGACTACGCCAGTCATTGCTCGATTTGCCCGATGCGGTAATAAACCCTTTATTATCAAGGCTTAAATAATTTTCCTGCCCTTTAACTTTAAAAGCAACTTTTGTACCTGCGGGCAGCTGTTTAAGCAACGGCAATGAATACGCTGGTGGATTCCAAGGTCTGCCAAGAACTTCGCATTCAAATGAAGCATCAGGAGTTATCTTACTTGTTGCACCAATCGCAGCATTATTTTCAACTGTCAGAACAAGTCCTGTTTTTTCGTTTTTCAAAACAACAGAGCCAAGTTCTTGCCCCTCCAATACCCATCGAGTTTCAGGTGCAAATTTTTGGAATGAACATGTCACTTCTTTTGTTGTACTTGTAACACCAACATATCCATCAGCACCTTTTAAGCCAATCCATCGACCATATCGCTCAACCAAAAATTGAGATCGATCATCTGATGATGCCTTGCTTCTGATTGCTTTAAGACTACCAGCCTCTTGTGCAAGATATTTTCCTTGGCCAGTACTTTGGATTGATGATTTAAGGGCTACAACAGACCCTTCAACAATTTCATCAAACATTGTTTTTGGGCTGCCCAATTGCTTACGAACAACTTTAATGGTTGGAGGAGCAATAATCCCCTCTTTTTTAGGATCAATGGGTACAACCACATTATCAACTAAATATGAAGATTCCTGTGCTATGCGATCTTTAAATCGCTGAATCATACCGATAAAAACTTCATGTGCTGGAGCCTGCTTCTGCAAAATAAGTTGCTCAAGATCGTCTAAACAGGCCTGCTGCGCACGCTTAACATACATAAACAAATTATGGTAAATTGTAGAAGTAAGCCCTCGTGCAAGTGAAAATCCTGGAAAAACAATCTGCGGCTGAAAAGGACTTTTTAAAAAATCAAGCTGTTCTTTAAGTATAGTGCGCGCATCGGAACTTTGTAAAACTGAAGGTATATTCGAATGCAATTGAGCAACGCGATCTTCAAGTTCTCCAAAAAAAACTTTTTTTAATGCTGTTAATTTCTCCTCAGTCGCTTTTGATCGCTTGGCTTCCTTTTTGCCCTTAATCTTCTCTCCAAACATTTTTACGCCAGTTTCAACGACCTTTTCCACAATCGGCGTAACTAACTCTTCCATCAATAGTTCAACTTCACCCTCAGCAGAAACTACATCAATAAGCCCATAGCTACTCAAAACTAAGAACATCACGAAACGATGTATCATCCTACTCCAAAAAAAATTCATCGACTCCCTTTCATAACAAAATAATAAAACTCTTTAAGTTCTTTCATGATACACAAAGAATTTGGCACGGAGCTATGTAATTTTTTTTACCTAAAATAGAGCGCAAAAAAAAGAGGCTCTCAGTTTTTGAGAGCCTGGTGAGAACTTAGATTTTACAATTGCTATTCTGCCATTTGTGCTCGTCTTCTTTTCTTCATCGTACGCAAGTTACGTTTTTCTCGTGCAGCTGTTTTTTTGTCGCCTGATACAAATTGAGCAGCTTGAATTTGCATTCTATGGGTACCCTTCTTCTGAGGCTCTGCCTTGCGTGAAGTTCGCTTTTTCTTCGCAGGCTTCTTACGCTTCGCCGTTTTCTTTTTCTTTGCTGGCTTCTTTTTCTTTGCAGCCTTTTTGCGTTTTGCTGGTTTTTTAACAGCTTTCTTTGCAAGAGGTTTTTTTCTTGGAGTAACAGGTGCAACAGGAATAACGGGAACTACAGGCACTTCGACTACGGGCTCTGGTGCACGAGCTGGCAAGCTTATAACTTCGGGCACAACCTCTTTTTTAGGTAATTCAATAACCGCTGGAATAATTGGAGCAACCGGAACAATCGGCTCAGGTTGAGGCTCTACGACAACTGGAGCTGGAATAATCGGTTCTACCTTAGGCTCCGGGGTAACCTGAGTAACTGGAATAACCGGCTCAACTTTTGTCTCTTGCGTAACAGGAACAGCAGGAATAACCGGCTCTATCACAGGCTCTGGTACAACAGGAGTTACAACAACAGGTGTTTCTTCATGAGCTCTATTCATCGAAACAGATCGATACAAAACTGGCTCAATACTTCCTCCAAGCCCTAGATAGGTGATATTTGCAGCAGCTGTTTTATCAATCTGTACTTTTCCAATAAGGCCTGCTCCAAATTCAGTTCCCTTACCTACCGATAATTCACCATCCTTAAGGCGGATCCAAAATGCAGCTGGACTTTTAACGACAACACCACTTGTATCTTTAACGTTGAGCAATTCATCATCACCGAATCGAATGCTCGACGAGCTATTTTTTTCTCGTCCCAACAGAATACGGAGCGATGCTGATGATTTACCCATCACAGGAGATAAATTAATGTAAACATTATTCTCGGCTTGAATATCTTTGAGCACGAGCTCAAGATCGCCCGCAGGAAACTTCCATGCTTGGTTAAATTGAATTTCATTTTTTCCATGATACGCAGGCAGGAAGGTAAATGTTGATCCTCCACCGTTAACATCATCAGGAATAGGCTTTACAATCTCTATTTCAAAACGACCATTATCACCTCGTCCAGCAGGTTGCATAATAAACTTTGGAGCACCTTTAACACTCTTGGCCAATGGGTTTTTGACTTGAGCAAAAGCTGTCCACACAAGATTATTGGTCCACGCTCCATCAGGAACTGTTAAATAGCCTTGAGATGATCTATTTTGCAACCAAACACTTTTCAAGCTTCCATCTTTTTCAGGATGAAGCTCCCAGTGCTCAATTGAGCTTGCAAGGGTATCTGATCGCTCAATAAACTTTACTCGATGCATGACTGGTTCAGCGCATAAACTTTTCCAACCATGCGTTTTAAAACCAAGCCAGTTGTCATTACGAACAACATAAAATTGACATGCTGGATCATTCTTATTTGTTCCTGTTGCACGAACAAAAAACCTATCTTTTGTTTGACTCATATCAACAGCTAAATATTTAGGATTTGATGGATCTTTCAGTGATTTAATAGCAACCACCACACCAGCTGGCAACAAATTTAAAGCGTCAGTAAACGCTGCAAGTGGCTCATTGGGCTGTTTAATAATATCTATTGCAAGACGACCCCAATTTGCAGCTTGTGCAGGCTTGCCGCTCTCATCACGGGCCATAACAATACCACCATCACTTGATTTACGAACACTCAAGAAAGCATTCGCTTTATTATTTTTAAGCCACATCCTATCAATTCTGTTACCAACAGGGACAAAATGAGCTGCATCTGCAGTATCGCTATAAAAATCTTTACCCAAACAGGTTACCTCAAAAGTAGTTGAATCACAGGTAACAAATTTACCGGTCGCTTTTGACTTAAGACCCATAACGTTACCAAAACGCGTAACAATAAATTGCGCCGCTGTCTCAGTCTTACTCGTTCCAACAGGCTTAATGTACCCATCAACAACTGACAAATAACGTCCTTGCCCTGGGCTCTCTTTGTATGAACGGATAGCAATGATGCTTCCATCCGATAAGTCACTAAAAAGTGCTGAGGGCTTTTCACCCGGCTGAGACTCAATCACTGCTCCACCAGTTATTGAACCAACAACTTCTCTTGTGGTACTTGAAATATCTTTTTTAACGCGAGAGATAAGACTTCCCAAAAATCCTTTTTTAGGCTGTGTTGGTTGAGAAGCTCCTTGCCCCGATACATCTCTTGATGGGGCTTCAGGAATCATCTGCGCAGCATCATCAAGACTTCTTGTAAGGTCAAGCGCAACTTCTTCAGCTCCTGATTTATTTTTGCCACCCAAAGCTTCTTGAATCTTTTTGAGATCATGACGCATCGCATTGACTATTTTCCCTGGAATTTTTTCTATTGGATTTGAAAAAATCTCTATTCGCTCAAGAAGCAATTCACCGGCACGTCTCAAGTCACTTGGAAGCATCGATGGATCTTCTTGAATTTTTTCTACCAAAAGCTTGGTTTTTAACTTAATTGTTTGAAGAAGCGATTGAGGTAATTTTTGAAAAATAACTTTTTTAAATGAATCAAGTTCACCCTTAAGAGCTTGCGCAATATCACCCTGTAAAGCCTTGAGCGGCACCAAAAGCCGTTCAACGGTTTCAGGTGGAAGTCCAGCCAAAAGCTGACCCGCTGCCGCAGAAATTGGCTTTTTAATTGCTTCAATTCTCTTTTTTAATTCTGTAGCAATATCGCCCTGAAAAAGATTCATCACATTTTCAAGTGATGTTACTGATTTCAATATTTTTTTCACCGCTTGATCAGCATTACTACCAGGAGTTAAACCAAGCACTTTTAAATGGCCAACAAGCTCATCCTTGAGACTATCAAGCTTGGCAAACCAATCATCAACTGATGTTGCAGGCGTTCCTGCAAGCATTCCAGCAACATCTTTAGTCAAAGAAATCAACTGCATTGCTGGCTCTTTTAATATTCCTAAAATTTCAGGATCTATAAACGTCTGATTTGCAAGAATGGTTTTCATCACCTCTTGTGAGGTAACCGAAAGGAGCTCCATTGTTGCAGGCTTAAGAGCGCTCACCAAAGGCTTTACAAAATCTGCAACGCGCTTGAGAAGCAAGCTGGACAAATCTTCTTCAAGCTTGGCAACAACATCAGAAGAAGCAACTGCAGAGCTTGATTGTTTTCCCCATGCAGAAAGCTGGCTTCCACCCTGTCTTGGCAGACCAGATACAGCTTCATCGGCACCTGCCTGTACATCAACAGTTGCAGCGTTTATTTCTTGGTGAGAAAAAGCGCCAACCAACAACAATAACAAGCAATTTTTTAGAAAAATTTGTAGCAACTTCTTCATTACTTCTCCTCGTTTCCTGATCCCATAATCTTTAATAAACTCAAAAAACTATATAAATAAACTCTATCAACTTTGAGAATACCATACTCACGAGGTTAAAAGTCAATAAAATTTACAATTAGAATTGAATTTAATGCAGTAGGTATAGAAGCAACCAACAACCAATATCTTACACAAAAGAAGCTTTTGGCTTGACCGCACTTCTTAAACAGCTATCATCTAAGAAACCTGCCTTTTTAGCAGTTAAGTATGTAGCTTTGGAGATATGTATGCGCATAAAAATTAAAGAAATTTCACAGGCCTTAATCGGCAAGCAACTCACCCTCAAAGGATGGGTGCGTAGTGTTCGAGACCAAAAAGAATTCGCTTTTGCTATGGTTAATGACGGATCAACACTTGCAGGATTGCAAGTAATTATTGAGAATTCATTACCAAATTTTGATGAAACTATAAAACAAATGACAACAGGAAGCTCGGTTGCAATTACAGGCACCGTTGTTCAAAGCCCTGG
This sequence comes from Candidatus Dependentiae bacterium, assembly GCA_018266175.1. Classification (NCBI taxonomy): domain Bacteria; species Candidatus Babelota bacterium. Next base: position 73,280 of record JAFEAY010000028.1, on the reverse strand, counting down.
AGCTGGACAAGCGGTTGAGCTAAAAGCTTCTGCCATAGAAATCATCGGTACATGCGATGCAGAAAGCTATCCACTGCAAAAAAAACGTCATACACTTGAGTTTCTGCGCACTATTGCACACCTTCGCCCGCGCACTAACACCATTGGAGCTGTTGCTCGAGTACGTAGCGCGCTTTCTTATGCAACGCATAAATTCTTTCAAGAAAAAGGTTTTCTCTACGTTCATACGCCTGTCATCACCGCATCAGATTGCGAGGGTGCAGGACAAATGTTCAACGTAACCACCCTTGATTCCAATAACCCACCCCGTACTCCTGATAAAAAAGTTGATTACTCCCAAGACTTTTTTGGTAAGCAATCATTCTTAACCGTATCCGGTCAACTCAACGGTGAAGCTTACGCCTGTGCACTCTCCGACATCTACACTTTTGGGCCAACATTTCGTGCAGAAAATTCAAATACATCACGCCACTTAGCTGAGTTTTGGATGATTGAACCCGAAATGGCTTTTGCCGACCTGAACGACAACATGGATTGCGCAGAAAGTTATCTCAAGTATTGCCTGGAATATGTGCTCAATAATAACCTCCAGGATATGGAATTCTTTGATGCTTATATTTCCAAGGGAATTATCGAACGCCTCAAGCACGTTGTGGCAAGCCCTTTTGCTCGCATACCTTACACTCAAGCAATAGATATCTTACAAAAATGTGGTAAGAAATTTGAGTATCCTGTGCAATGGGGTATCGACCTTCAGTCCGAACACGAGCGGTATTTGGCAGAAGAATATTGCAAGACTCCGGTTATCCTTATTAACTATCCTCAAGCAATTAAATCTTTTTACATGCGCCTGAACGATGATAATAAAACCGTTGCCGCTATGGACGTTTTGGTTCCTGGTGTTGGTGAAATCATTGGGGGTTCTCAGCGTGAAGACCGACTCGAACTTCTTGAACAAAGAATGGTTGCAGCTGGCCTGAACAAAGATGCCTACTGGTGGTATCTTGAACTGCGCAAGTTTGGCAGCGTTCCTCATGCAGGCTTTGGGCTTGGGCTTGAACGACTGGTTCAATTTTCAACCGGAGTTGAAAACATTCGAGACGTTATTCCATTTCCTCGTTATCCAAAACATATCGATTTCTAAGAAAATTTTACAAGGGCTCAATACGTTATTTTTTAACTATTGAGCTCTTGTGATAGAGCTCTTAGTACAGAGGATAATATGCATCGGTATGGTATAGAATAAACAATATTCCCAAAGTTATTCCTGAAATAGCTTCATCTGACAACGTACGCAATAGACTTACATCAGAAGAGTTTATGGGCTGCCTGCTTAATACGGTAAAAGTAACTTTATGCTTGTTAAAGCTCACGAGTGTATCTAAAGAAATACTTTGTATGTTATCCGAAACATTCTCTTTGGTTACACCAAAAAAGTTGGCTATTTCGAGGAATGTCTGAATAATTTTTTTGCGATTATTGAAGTCATCACTTCCTAAACATATCTCTTTTTCGTAGAGATAATATTCATTTTTTTGCAAGCATTTTTTTTTAAATTCAGTGACAAGCCTGGAATTTTCATGAATTAAATTTTTCCCAGCAATAATCTGTTTAATAATTTTTTTAGAAAAATCATGCGCAGGATCAAAAAAATCTGTAATCACCCGACCCCAAGAACGGTTCTTAAAAACGTAATCAATATCGAAAAGCTGCTCGTCTTTTTCAATCGTATAAACCTGAGAAAGCAGCTCTCTAAATGAACAATCTGGAATAACATATTCATCAATTGATGCAGCTACGGTCATCGGCAAGAAAAATACATAAACAAAAAGAAGGCCATATAACATAATCATACTCCCAAGTTTTTGAGTTCATATAACGCTTATATAAAATACGCTTCTTGATCACATAACTCTCTTAATTTCTTACACCATGAGAGCGTTGGCTCTTGCCAACGAGTTCAGCCTACCATAGCACTATAAAAATGGCCCATTCAAGATTTGCTTCTTGTGTAATTGACGATTTAGATATCATGCTTTAATACTTGCTCGATATAAAGCTGCTCAATAAAGCAGATCTTAACTTAGCACTTACTCCATAATGAGATTCCGCTTCTACCAATACTTCAAGCGTACATCGTGCAGCAACTAATCGCGCTCCCTTCAAGCAATATTTATAAGCCTGCTGCTCGGGAGCAATCTCCCAAGATTTCCGCTTTCGCGGTTAAAAAGCGGAAGCTGGCGTAGATCTTGGTGTGTGGTGAATTACTTGCATTCTTTACTGTACCGCATGCTCTGCCTTGATAAAATACATTGCATTTCGTATAGTGAGCGTCATTAAAAAGAGTTTGTGAGTTGTAACCGAATTATTCATCTAGCAGTTTTATGTGCCTTATAGAAAGAATGTCAAATGGTCGCAAAAAAGCTTTGTATTATAACTTGCTTGTTGCTAAAGAGTGTTACTTGTGCTCAATCATTACAACAGATTAACTGTTCTTCGCTAGGAACAGAACAATTTCAGTCTGTTCCTAAAAAAATTGATGAGCCAGAAGTATCACCTGAGCAATGCCCTGGCTGCTATACAATTGGATACGCCGTTTTACATAATCATCTACGATGTATAAAAAAGCTTGCTGCATCTGGTGTCGATGTTAATAAAGAAGAGGATGGATCACTAACACTTCAAAGTGCAATACGATGGAGCTCTCCAGAATGCATTGAAACACTTGTTCAATGCGGTGCTGATATTAATGCAGAATTAGATGAAGAAAAAAATAGTGCTCTTCATATTGCCATTGAGTATGAACGCATCGATTTGGTTGAAATACTTATTAGTCTTGGCTTAAATATCAATGCTCAAAATATAAGTAATCAAACGCCTTTGCATTATGCGGCAGAAAATGAAAACCCAATCTTCATTAAAATTTTGGTTCAACATGGTGCCAACCTGAACACACCAGATGCAACCCCTATTCATAAGGCAGCAACGTGGGGTAATAAAAAATGTATTGAAATGTTAGTTAAGCTTGGTGCAGATGTTCATGCTCAAGATTGTGATGGAGCAACACCGCTCCATTATGCAGCAATGCCTCTTGAAAAAGATGATGATATTATTAACGCGCAATGCATCAAAACACTCATTGAGCTTGGTGCTTCTGTAAATACTTTCGATAACAACAAGATAACTCCCTTGCATGATGCTGCAGAACTTGGGAATTTGGCATGCATAAAAATGTTAATAGAGCTTGGGGCTGATATTCATGCTCAATCTATTGATGGAACTATGCCACTCCACTTAGCATCACTTTTTGGTCATTCAGAATGTATTGAAACGTTGGTCAGGCTTGGTGCCGATATTCATGCTCAAGATACTCAAGAATCAACATCATTACACTATGCGGCAATGGGTAATAATCAAAGATGCATTGAATTATTACTCTTTTTAGGAGCAAATGTTCATATGAAAGATCTGGAAGGAGCTACCCCTTTACATGTTGCTTCGCTAGTTGATTACCAAGAATGCATTCAAATTTTAGTAAGACATGGTGCAAATATTAATACTCAATCTTTTTGTGGAATGACTCCCATCCATTACGCTATCATTAATGGAAATCCAGAATGTATTAAATTATTATTCTCTCTTGGAGCTGATATTAATTTTAAAGATCAGTATGGAAGAACACCACTCCATTTTGCTGCATTTTTGGGAAATTCAGAATGTATTCAAACTTTAGTCAAACTCGGTGCGGATGTTAAAGTTCAAGACTATAACGGAGTAACTCCTTTACATAATGCAGCAATGAATGGTTGCTCACAAATTAATTCAGAAAGTTCTTCAACCGGCGCAGGATCGAGATGCTCTCCTTCTGGAAACTGTTTAAACCAGTTTTTCACACGAGCAAGCGCTGCATCAAATTCCTTTTTTCGATCTGCGCGAATCATGGGTAAAAACCAATCTCGAATTTTTGTACGTAAACCCATGCGAAGTTCAATCGGTATTTGCTGTCCAAAGAGCTGCCAACATGCAACATCCTGATCGAAACGAATCATGAACTTCATAACACGCTCAAGCGCAAAAACAAGTGGTTTACCCGCAACTTCAAGTTGACCTTGCCCATTTCGAATAAAACTGTCACGCGCCAGCATATACAAAGCCCAACAATGTCCTTGGTCTGCGTATTGCGCAAACCATTGCACACAATCAACACTCTGCTGATGTTGATATAAAATTATTTTTAAATCATAAAAATTTGATTTTTGAACAAGCGTATCACAATCTTTTATTAATCTTCTGTTAAAGGTTGACTGCATCCCCTCAACTACACATACACTCACACTCATTGCAACAAGCAGTAATCCAATTTTAGCATAATGAAACATTGGTACACCTTTCCCCAAAAGAAGAACTTATAACCGTTCTTCCTACAACATAAAGAGATGTCTATCAGGCGTCAATCCAACAGCATTATTATTTTATATAACATCACTCATCTGTTACGTTATATAATAATGACTTCAGGTAATTGTACGAACGAGCTATAAATCCGACGGCAGAATCTTCATCATTTTCAAGCTCCGCATCTTGACGCGAACGCTTACGACTTGGGACTATTTTTACGAATGGTCGTATTTTTTTCAGCAATTCTTCGCTACAAAATTCAATTCCTCTCAATTCTGGTTTATACGATTCTGACAAGTCATCAGTTATTTCCATAGGCTGTACATCTTCTTGCAAAAAAATACTTCGTCCAGGCCTATTACATTGCTCCAAATTTTCTATTTCTTTTAACTTCTTTACATTACCGGTAAATTCAATACTTTTAACATGATTTGGCTCCCCAGCATTATCAGGTCGACTAAGTTTTATTATCTCAAGCTCAGGACAAGATGATAAAGTAATACGCTCAACGCCTGTATGCTCAAGTATTATATATTCCAACTGAACCATTGGTCGGGCAATATTTAAACGTTTCAATTTTCTAGCACCAAAAACCGCAAACCTCTTAAGATTAGGACAATGTTCGATACCTTGAAAGTGCTCTAAAGCCGAACAATTTTCAAGAGCAATATATTTGAGCTTTTTCATTGGTTGAGAAATCTTTATTTTTTTTAGATTGTTATTATTTTTTACAATAAACGATCCAATATTTGGACAGTTTTCAATACCATTAAATTGCTTTAACTGCGAATCTTGAATCTTAATTTCCTTTAACCTATCGATCTTTCCATTGATCTGAACAGTATTCAAATAACGTGTCTCATTAAGATTAATATTTTCAAGGCTCGGCAAGTTTGCAGTTATCGCTACATTTCCCACCTGAGAGTCACCAAGATCGATCGTTTTTATGGATGCATGCGGATGAGAAATTACAATATCAAACGGCTTAACTTCATCACTCAATTGAAAATATGGATACCTAATAATCTCAAGCCTTGAAAAAAATTCCAATAAAGAATCAGACGCTTCATCAAAAAATTGAGTTTTAAGAACTTTAACATTCGTCCTGAGAACGTCACGGCATGGACCGGCAACATCAATCAAGGCGTCTTTGAGCCTCTTAATAACTGGCTGAATATTCTCGGCCATCGCCCTATCTAACCATAAAAAGTCTTTCAATAAGTTTTTAAGATAAAGCGATGCATCATCAGGTATAATCTCTTTATTCTCAAGCAATTCACTTAAGCCTTCAAGTAAATGAACAATTGCAACACTATCACTTACTCGATTTTTAAAAAATTTATAAAAAGGCACAGAAACCTCTTTTTTCAGCGGCTCGTCCAAAAGGTAAAATGATTCACCAACAGTTCCCTTGAGATTATTAAGCACGCTTTTTATCGATTGAGATACGTACTCAAGAGATTCCGGTTCATTCTGGAGCTCTGTGATAGAACGAAATTCAGCATGCCCACTCCATATATCAATAACAAATCTAAAGTCATTATTCACCGTTACAGTAATCGAGGCTTCGCAATCACGCTCATTACTCTGAAACCCTTGAAATATCTTCAACTCTTCAACCTGAATATCAACTTGTTTCTCTGGGCTGAGTATGGTAAATAATTTTTTTAACCCAACTTGTGCCCAAATCTTTGTTGCTCGAACAAATTGATTATCAGACTCATACTGCGGCTCTGGATCAAGCTCTAAAAGGAATACCGTATTAAGCAGGCGCAAAATATTAATAATACCCGAATCGAGTTCGTTATCATTTTTGACACTTAAAGATGTACCCTTTTTTCGATATCGAACTCCCGAACCGATATCCGCAACAATCCGATTCAATGCATTACGTAGTGCTCGTTCTCCTGAATTTGCTTTATCGGCAGTTTGAAGTGCGTAGAAGTTTTCTATATTTCTAAAATCAAGAGAATTTTTAAGATGATTACATAAGGGACGTAAATCAAATGACTCATGCTCTTTGGAATACAACACTAAATTGCATAAATGCCGCACCGTCGTCTCAGCACAATCTGGAAAATCTTGAATCAAGAACTTATCTTGTTTTCGAGAATACATGCTTGCCAGGCCATTATTTATGGGCAACTCTTTACTTGAGTAGGGAATGGTTTTTGAAAGTGAATCTTTGAGCAAAAGCGTCCAAACATCATCTAAGCATAATTTAGCCGGAAAATTTTTTACTTTTCCCAAAGCTGCATCAACACTCTGATGCGTGATTAACCCGGCTTCAAGCAAGATTTCACGATCGACAATCGTATCATCTAATGCATTAAGCAGCTCAGGAATATCATCTGCGCCAAATTTTAGACAAAAAAATGCATTCAGCAGTTGCTCGGCTTGATACTTTGGATATAAATTTTTTGAATACCAGTCAGTCCGTTCTTCACGCTCTATAATTTTACACAATGCAGCTATCACTTGATCACGTTGTGCACGAGTCTGAAACTCAGTCAAAGGTGTAAAATTTTCTTTAAAACTTTTTAAAAATGTAGAAAAATATTTTTTATCCTCGTCGCTTTGAGCCCCCGCAACAAGTCGCTTTAAGCAATTAACAGCATTCTTGCCAAATCGATTACCGCTCATCCAATATGATTTTACCTCTTGATTATCCTTCCCACGAAGAAGATCAAAACCTCCAATTACAGCTCGGGCTTTTTTACAAAAATTAAGCAACTGAGCAAGATCACTCACTTGCAGGTATCGTCCAATATTATTTGGTGAACTTGTCTCGGGGGTCAGCTGACCCGTTGCTGATGGAAACAACACACGCGCAAGTGCAACCACTGGGTCATAGACAGGTGCTTTGTCTTCTATCCACTTACGTTCACCGTTTGATTCAAATCCGGGCTCCACACCATACAATCTAATCGCTTCGACGGTACCGATCTTAAGTGCAGCCAAACCAAGATTTGGTGCATACATTTCTTGCCCAGGATGAAAGCAGGCAAAGAGACCATTAAGTGCCAATGGGTTTATGCCACTTTTGCTTTGCGCAACGACCAATAGGGCGGTACACACAAGAAGTAATCCAATTTTAGTATTATGAAACATCAACGTATCTTTCCCAAGAATATAAAAAAATATTTATGCAATTTTCTTGAGTTGATCGTTAAGAGAAGCGGGGTCAGATTATATAAACCTGACCCCGCTTCTCTTAACATTATAAATTACCAGTGTTTACTAATTTTGTACTGGTGCTTTCTTTTTTGCAGATTTCTTACGCCCTGACTTACGCGCAGAACCTTTTTTGCCGGATGATTTTTTTCTTGTTGAGCTCTTTTTACCTGTTGCGCTCTTCGTCCGTTTTACAGCAGATTTTTTACCTGCTGATTTTTTTTTCGAAGATTTTTTGGAAGCTTTCTTGGAAGCCTTTTTCGATTTCTTCTTTGCAGCGCTTTTTTTCTTGCCTTGAGTTTTCGACTTTGGAGATTTGCTACCAGAAGCTCGCTTCTGACCAGCAGCTCTCTTTTTACTCGAAGCACTTCTCTTGCTCTTTCCTGCAGATTTTTTGCGCGCGGCTCCCTTTTTACTTTTCGCAGCGCCTTTTTTGCGTGCTGGCTTTTTCTTGGAAGCTTTTTTTGTAGCTTTTTTGGAAGCCTTTTTCGATTTTTTCTTGGCAGCTTTTTTAACAACTGGCTTAGATACTGGCGCAACAACAACAGGTGCAACTTTAGAGCTGCGCATCATCGCGTTGCCCGACATATCAGTCACGATAAAAACCCCTGGCGCTACTGCAATATTTCTCCAGTTAGCAGCTGGCGTTTTGCCATCAGCACCAAGTGGTCGAGCCCACTTACCGCCTTCAAATTGCCAAACGTCAGAACCGTCTTTTGTTTTTAAAAGACCCCACATGCGACCTTCGTCAAGCGCCACAACGCGTGAGAGTTTTTCAATGCCAGGAACGACTTCCCATACATCACCAGAACGACGGTAAAGCTTGCGTGTCTCTTTGCCCACAGCAAAAATTGACCCATCGCCTCCAGCAGCAATCCAACGAGCTTTGCCACCGCCCAGAATTTCCCATTTACCATCACGCAGCTTGTAGACTTCGCCAGCAGCATCGCGAGCAATAACCGTTTTTTCGTTACCTACAGCAACCTGAATAAATTTGGTTCCTGTTCCCGAACCGATATCGCTCCATGAACCACCATTAAATCCAGAACACCCAACGACCGTCATCAACAAAATTCCCACAAAAGCAAGTCCTCGCTTTTGTAGCATTTCTTTTAGCTTTATTTCTTTCATTCTCATTCCAGCTCCTTTATTCACACCGTTTTTACGCTTTCATATTTTCATAAGCAAGACGATTTATTGCGGCGTAGCTGCTGCTTTTTTTACTCTTTTTTTAGCCGATTTACGTGCCGATTTTTTTTTCGCCACTTTTCGCTTTGCTCCTGCACGAGAAGTTTTTGCACGCTTCTTCTTGCTTGCTGCTTTTTTACCAGCTGACTTTGCGCTCTTTTTTTTACCAGCAACTTTTTTACGGGCAGAAGCACGTTTTTTAGAACGTGCTTTTTTTACTACTTTTTTGACTGGAGCAGCTGTTGGAACAGCCGCAGGAACGGCTACTGGAGCAACTGATTTTTGTGGCCAGTTATAACGGAGTACATTTCCATCCATGGTAACGACATACAGAGTTCCATCATTTGGAGCAGCTGAAACATATCGTACTTTAGTGAACTCTTTTGCATCAACCTTTTTCCATGGCTTTGTTGCCATTGAACCACGTTCGCGATAATACAACTCATGGTCAATAACTGCAAAGAGCTCAAGCTGTCCGTCGCGCAGACCAGCTGCGACTGATTGTGCTTTTATTTGCTCAGCATTGAAATCTGCTGGAAGTACCGCTGTTGTTGCACTGTCTTGTGCAGGTTTTGGTTGTAAACCAGCACCGTTAATCTCAATGTTTTTATAATGAACTCTATTAAGCTTGCCGCCACCAAATCCGACATAGCTCACCAGCTTAACTGGGTCTGGGTCAGTCCAACGCATTTGTTCGTTTTGACCAACAGCACGTCCTTTACCAAAAGAAATCGTTCCTTGATCAACCTTAATCCAGTATGAATCAAAGGTGCTGCCATCGCCTGGAAGACCACCGGTAACCACAATATCTTTGCTCGCACCTTTTGTAACATCTTTTTCAAAGAGCATTGCGCCACTGGTGCTCTTGGTAATACCACTTCGTGTATTGTTTTCATGCCCAATTGAAACACGATACATACCATTATCAAGATCTCGAGGAACGCTTGATAATGTGATAATCATACGATTTCTTGTTCGAGCATCGAACACAACCGATCCTGAACCTGGAGTTGCAAACTTCCAGTTATCATGATATTTGGATTTCATTCCATGAATAATAGGAGAATAGCTAAAATCATGACCACCTGGAATTGCATTGAGAGGCTCTAGCTCTCGTACCACGTCAACTACTTTGTCAACGACTTTTCCTGGTAATGACTTCCCAGACTTACTTTCCATGGTTTTGATTAAATCATCAACCGCAAAAATCTTCAGTCTTCCTTCGTTACTCTTAGCTGCAGGATCTGTTGATGGAAGAACTGCGCCTTTGGTCAGAGCTTGATCAACACGCTCTTTCAAGGTTGTCCACATACGGCCAAGCGTCCACGCTCCAGCAGGCGCACTTAAATATCCTCCAGAAGCGCGATTTTTTAAATAAACAATGCTATATGAATGAGCTGGGTCATCAAATTCTGCTGACCATTGAGCCCACTCTGGAGCACCATCTTTTGCCAAACGAACCATATGAAGGCGAGGGAGTACCTGAAGAACTTCACCAGTTACAACAGACTTAAAGCTTATCCAGTTACCACTACGCCCTACAATAAATTGAGCCGATGGATCTTTAGGATCAAGCCCCTTAGGTTCTAATTCACCTTTTTTACCAACTTGCAATAAATGTGGTCGTTCTTGATCGGCATACGACATCAACACAACTTTTGTTCCTTCTGGAAACATTGCAAGTGCTGCGCTTTCACGAGCTGTATTGACATCAGTTGCAGGTGTTGGAGATACAACAGATGGTGTTACATCTTTACGTGTATGTTTTTTGAATGTGTAGACTTGATATGCATTTTCATGGCCTACATTAGAAATAGAACCTTTTTCACCGTCACCAAAAATAACAGCATATACTTTATCGCGAACACGATAAAGTATGAATAAACCAAGATCTTTACCTTTTGCAACATCTCCAAAAAGCTTATGCTTTTCGGCAATATCAAGCTTTCCATTTTTTACAAGCGCTTGCACTCGTGCGGTAACGTTGATAACCGCTTTATCACTTTTGGTTCTGTTTAAATCACCATAAAATGCTTGTAATATTTGCAAGTCTGATGATCCTGAATGCCCCTTGTTAAACTCAACATCACGTGCATCAGGAAAGCTTAAACTTCCATTACCACTTTTAACTCGACAAAAAAGCCTTCCATCTTCTGCCTTGTAGACAAGAAAAAGTCCCTTGTGTTTACCTTTTGCAGGATCAACACCAAATGCTTTTTCGACAACCTTGCCCTTAATTTTGCCACTCTTAAGCATGCTCTTAAGTTTATCGGTAACCTCAAAACGTGTGCTTGCTTTTTTCGAAGTCAAATCGCCATATAGACCAAAAATAATATTTTTAATCTTTCCGGGCTCTGCAGCATGACACTCTTGAAACAAGCCCGAACTCAGTATCATCATTACCAACAAAAGTAACGAATACTGAAACTTCTTAATGATTCTTCTCATCATTTTCCTCCCAACCTTTTTTCAATCTTTTGCCACTTCTGCGCATAGTCTATCACGAGCGCACAGAGCAAAAGCAATACCTTACTTAAAACACTCACCAATCATTGCAACATCAAGGACTATTGATTATTGATTTCTGAATTGCTGCATACGCTGCTGTTGCATGTTGCGCATTTGTACTTCTTGCTGACTTGGAGCCGAAGGTGCAGCGACAGTTCCCGGCTGAGCAACCATAACCTGAACTCCCCCAAGCGACTGTGTTGCTGGTTGAACCGATGGCTGAGTTGCAACTGCTTGCTGCTGGACTCTTGGTGCAGCTGGAGCCTGCTGCTGTTGTTGGACAATAGGCGTAGGCTGGCCAATCAAGAGCATTGCGCTTTGAGCAGTGGCTGGAGAAATAATATCCCCGGCCATATCTGCAATAAGCTTGAGATACAAATTGTTACCTATTCTAAAAATAATAAGGAGGGACTTTGCCTTCCCGGGAGCTGGGTCTCCCAGCCAAGTAGTTTTAGATTGGGCCGGCAAAGAAAGCTGATTATTCTGAATACTCTGCTGGAGTTTTGCGGTAACATCGACAACACCTGCTTGTAGGGTGAGGTCACCATACAACCCACGAATAATTTGAAGTGTCGATAAAGCTGCTGGTTGCGTACCACGACCACGTGGTTGTTGTGAGAGGACTTTACCCATGCTCATCACAAGCAACATCGAAGACAATAAAAAATATTTGCTTACTTTCTCTCGTATCATATTCATGAGATCCCCCTCATACATTGATTTAATCAAAATTTGTATCAGGTACAAGCATAACACCACACAGCTTGTAAAAATCAATGGTTCCTTAAAAACCAACCCTTATTCACATCCCAAAGCAAAATAGGGTCAGAAATAACTCCGACCCTATTTTGCATGAGCGTTTAAAGCGCTCTATTAGTCTTGCATCAGCTTATTTTTTAGCGGGTTTTTTAGCCTTCTTTTTTGATGATTTTTTGCCGGCTTTTTTAGCACCTTTTTTGGCTGACTTTTTAGCGCCTTTTTTAGCACCTTTTTTAGCCGCGCCCTTCTTGGCTACTTTCTTAGAGCCTTTTTTGGTTGCTTTTTTAGCGCCCTTTTTGGCTGATTTCTTTTTAGCTGCGCCTTTTTTAGCACCTTTCTTAGCTGACTTCTTGGCACCCTTTTTAGCGCCTTTTTTGGTTGCTTTTTTAGCGCCTTTTTTAGCCGCTTTACGAGTCTTCTTGGTAATTCCGCGAGCTTTTTTGGCCTTCTTAGCAGCTTTTTTCTTAAGACCAATTGCCTTAGTTCCTGGTTTAGTTGCAGCAAGTGGTTTTGCGCCAATCATCTTGGTTACAAGAGCAGGGTCAATACCTTTGCTGTCCTTACGATAAAGAGCACCATTGGTATCAATAGCAAGCGTTGTTCCCGCAGCGTTAACTGCTACTGCTGCAAGACCTGATGTCTTTTGACCATTTGCACCATTCTCAACGGTCCAGCCGCTTGCTGAAAGGCGGTTTAATGTACCTGAGCTATCAACTGCATAAACAAGGTCTTTTGAACCTACTGCAATGCTCACAAACTTAACCGTCGCAGGAACACTCACCCACTCATTACTTGCAGCCAAGCGATAGATCGCACCATCTGGATTCAAAGCATATACGGTATTGTCTGCTGCAACAGAAACAGCTTTACCTGCATCTGAGCGAACATCCCAACCATTTGCACCAAGTTGATAAAGTTTCTTGCCTTTTGCATCGACTGCCCAAATATTTTTAGCATGACCAGCAGAAATTTCTGTTAGTTGTAATGCTTCTTTTCCTGCACCAGGAGCAATTGGAGACCATTTTGGAGCAGTTGGGGTACTTTGATCAAGGCTATAAGCAAGACCTTTTGCTACCGCATATACTTCGCCATTTGAAGTTGCACAAACTGATGTAAATCCACTCAAAGCAGCACCACTGACATCAGTTGCAGTATGACGAGCCCAAGGATTATTGGTCATGGTACCAACTGTATACTGATAGAGATTTCCATCAGTTCCAACAGCCCAAGCAACCATTTTTCCTGCAGCAGATCCAACTGAAGCCCAAATCATGCCATCAGCATCTTTTGCAAAACCGGCTGGAATACTGATGCCTGCTGGAGCAATAACTGCCGACGCTACCGCTGGCGCACCAACCACAGTGGTAATAGCTACCGAAGGATCAACAGGCTTTGCAAGCTCTTTTGCTTCATCAATCAGTTTTTTGAACATCTCTGCAAAGTGAGCGCGACGATCACCACGAGGTTTGCTGATCTCTGAAGCTTTTTGTACCGCTGCAGAAACCGCTTGTTGCGCAGCCTGAACACCGGTATTTAATGCATTTGCAACACCACTTGCAACAGTCACCGCAGCACCACCAACAACAGCTGATGCTCCCTTAACTGCTGAATTAACAAGTTGAGCTAAAGATGCTTTAGCTTTTTCTTCAAGGCTCTTTGCAAGCGCTACAGCTTCTGCTTTTTCTTTCTCAGCAGCAGCTTGCAGTGATGCTTTTTCAGCATTTAATTTTGCAAGAGCTTTATCTTTAGCAGCTTTTAATTTGTCTGCAAATGAACTAAGCGCTGATTTAATTTTATCCAAGTCTACTTTTGCTCCCTGTAGAAGAGCTGATTTTGAAGGATCTAATGCAAGAGCATCGATTTCAGCTTGACGAGCATCGGCTGCAACTTTTTTATCATCTTGCTTTGCAGCTTCCACTTGCCCAACAGCTGCAACTTTTTGTTGATCAACCGCTACGCAGGTCTCTTGCTTATCTTTAATTGAAGCAACCAAAGCATTGATCAAAGCTGTTCTTGTTTCAGCTGCAGCCTTGTTTGCATCTTCATAAGCCTTATAAGCACTGGCAATTTCCTTTGATGCAGCAGCAGCATTATCACTACCTGAAGCATCTTTAAGTTTAGCTGACGCTGCTTCTAAAGCTGCTTTTGCCGCTTTTTCTTTTTCACTTGCATCCATTTGCGTTGCATAGAGCTGTGCTTTTTTTGTTTCACTCTGAACCGCTGCACCAGCTTTCTTCAAAATACTGTCTGCAAGGATTTTTTTTCTTTTTGCACGAGCCAATGCTTGCGATGCTTTTTCAAGAGCTTTACGAGCTGCTTTAATTTTTGCTGCATCTTTTGCTGCTTTAGCTGCATCTAAATCTTGACGAGCTTTATCGCGAGCAGTAGTTGCTGCTGCTATTTCTTGATCGGCTTGCGCTGATTTTTGCTGAGCTTTTTGAACATGAGCTTGAGCTTTTTTTGCTGCATTTTCAGCACGAACTTTTGAGTTTTTTGAACCATGCTTCAGGTACGATCGAGGACCACCTGATGATGGAGGTCTATACCCTTTTTTCTTACTACCACCCTTTTTTGAAGGCTTTTTTGAAGGCTTCTTAGGCTTCTTAGGTTTGTTAGGTTTAGGTTTACTGCCACTCATTGCAGGCATAGCAGCTATTATTCTTTCAACTCCTGTAAATCCCATTGCTATAAGCAATACGAGACTAATTTGCTTAAGTCCTTTTATTGTTTTCTTCATAACTTCCCATCTCCTTTTGTTTTTGGATAAAACTTCTTCAAGTGCAGAGCGTAACCCACACTCTTTTTTCAGTTATCACATAGATCTTAGCAAAGACTAACAATTCGCCATAAGTCAATACTTTCTGCAAAAAGCAACTTTAGGTTATTACCGCTATTTACATTTTTTTATGTGCAACTTTTTTACGCTTTTTCATTTTTTTCTTGGCCCCTTTTACGCTTTTTTTTGAAGCCTTCTTTGATTTTTTTGATTGTTTTTTCAAGCGTTTTGCGGCAGGTCTTTTTTTCATAGAGACTGCTTTTTGCTTCTTAACTTTCTTTTGATTCTGCTTTTTAACAGGGCTGAGCACCTTGAGACTCTGAGCAATCATCTGTTTTGCTTTATTTTCTGGAACCCCAACATTACGTGCTTTGTAAATATTTCCAGAGCTATCAAGCACCGCAATGGTACCTGCAGCGTTTGCAGCTATTTGTACACAGCCTGAAGAACGTTGCTTGTTTTGTCCTGCAACAGGAGCCCAGTTGCTTGATGGCGTATATTGCCAGATGTTATATCGACGATCAATTGCAAAAATAAGCTCTTTATTTACCACTGCAAGATCAATGAATGAAGCTTTACTTGGAACTTTTATCCAACGCTTATTTCCAGCATACCGGTACACCTTTCCATCTTCACTCAATGCAAAAACTGCATCAAGAGATGCCGCTACTCGTTTACCACTCTTTGGATCAGAACAAGATTGCCAACTCTGCTTAACAAGCTGATAAATGCGTCCATCTTCGTGCCCAACAGCCCAAATACTTGCAGCATGTCCAGTAGATACATTCCGCAACTTCAATCGCTGCATGCCGGTATCAATAATATTCAAGCGCTGACTATCCCAGTCATATGAATAGGCAACACCATCAGTACTTAAAGCAATTAAATGACCATCAGATGAAAGAGCAATATCTTGAAACGATGGTATCGCTGAACCATCTTTGGTTATTGCTTTTTGTTGCTCCCATGGATTTGATGCCATAGTGTCAGACTTCCAACGCATCAAGCTGCCGTCAATCCCAATACCCCAAAGAGCTAATGCTCCTTTATATGAGCCAACCGCGATACGCTTGAGCGACCCTGATTCTTGAGAAAACCCAATTGGAAGATTAATTGCAGCAGCGATCTTTTCTTTGCCACCAATTTCTATATTTTTGAAATCAACTTTTGAATTACCACCTGCAAAGCCGATAAATTGAACCTTAAGGGGTTTGCCTGGGTCTGTCCATTTCAAAAGCTCATTTTGTCCAACCGAACGCCCTTTGCCGTAGGTAAGAACGCCGTTATCAACTTTCAGCCAATACGAATCAAATGTTTGATGATCTTTTTGCTCTGATGCTTGAGTGGTAATTACAACATTTTTTGATGCTCCAGCAGTAGTATCAAGCTTGTAAAAAATTGATCCGCCAACACTCTTTCGAATTGTTGTTTGTGTATTTTTTTCATCACCAATAATAAAGCAATACATATTGTCAGTAAGATTATCTGCAACCGTTGCAAAACTTACAACGATACTCTCTTTTGCTCGTGCATCAAAAACAACATACCCTGTTCCAGGAGTTTGAAACTTCCATCCTTCTTGATTGTAAACAGGCACTGATTTCTTATGCAATCGAGGTGTATAAACATAGTCTTTACCACCAGTCTCTTTGCCTGCATCTTTTGGCAATCCTGAAACTTTTACAAGCCTTAAGCGAGCAAGTTCTCCCGCAATTGTTGCAGGTGATGCAGGGGCCGCAGGTGTTGTAGCGGTTGCTGGCTTTGCTGGTATAAGCGCAGTCCAAGCAAGACCCTCAGCCCAATTCTCTGAGGGAAAATTCAAAAACCCTTGCGTGTCTCGATTTTGTAAACGAACGATACTTGATGAATCTCGAGAATTAATAAAAGAGGCTGACCAGTGAGCTGCTTTGTATTTATCATCATTAAAATTTGTATCTGGAAAATGAACAATTAAACTTTTTAAATCCGATTGTAATACTCGATCTTTTAAGAATTCAGATTTGAATCCAATCCAATTGCCTTTGCGCATTACAATAAACTGACACTTTGGATCAAAGGGATTATTTCCAATGGGCGCTACATAAATACCACGAGTAACTTTAAGTAATCGAGCATCCTTACCTTGACCAACAAATGAGATCGCTACACGAGTCCCTTCGGGAAACGCTTGAAGTGCAACACTATCAACAGCCTTAACAGCCTCTTCTTGGGCTGGAGCCGGGACGGGTAACGCAGCAGGAGCAGGAGCCGCAACTTCTGGTAAATTTGGCGCAAAAGCTTGCTGCACCGGTTGATATTGGGCTGGAACTTGAGCTGCCGGGATTGGAAAAGCGGCTGGTTGGGGCACAGGAGCAAAACCAAGAGCTGGCTGTAGTGCAGGAATACTTTGTACTGGGGCAGCAATCGGTGCTGGTTGAATAGGCGTTAATCCTGAAAGACTTTGTGCTGGTACTGCAACAGGCTTTGGCGCTGGAAGAGCAGCTGGAGATGACTGAAGCGTTGTTAATCCCGGCAAGGCACCCAATGGAGCAATTGCAGAAAGCGCTGGGGCTCCTTGCATGACTGGCGCTGGAGGAGCAACTTGGACAGGCTGAATTGGTGTTAAAGCTGGAAGCCCTTGTGCTGGTGCCGCAACAGGCTTTGGAGCTGGAGGAACTGCTAATAACGGCTGCAAGGGTGTTAGCCCAGGAAGACTCTGTATGGCCCCGGGAGCCGGAGCAGGAACTATTGCAAAAAGTGAACAACTCCCTATCAAAAAAGCTACAAAGCTTATAATTAAAAAACGATAATAAAGTTTCTTCATAGCTAAACTCTTTCTTGAAAGATGACTGATGGCTCAACAACTTTTTATTAAGTTTAACAATTTTGTTGATACCAGAATCAAGAGTGTAGCTACCTTATTCCGTTAACGATTAGGTTAACAACCTTATTCTTCAATGTCTTTGATCATTAAATAACTTGAATTAAGAAAGGCGAGCATGATGCTCGCCCAATTTTTATGATTTTTTTACTTGTGTTGTAGAATTTCTCAGAACGATAGGATTATTCTGCTTGAGCATATTGTTTTGTGGCGCAGCTGGCTTATTACCTGCATAAGTGGCTTTTTTTATTCCAGAACCTGCTTGAGCTTTTTTATCAGCTTTTCGCTTTTCAAGAGCTTTTTTGCGCTTTTCACGAATAGCCATAAGCCGTTCACGTCGTTGCGCAGCTCCAGCAGCGCGGGCTTTATAACGCTCAGCCATTTGCCCCGGCTTGCGTACAGGCTTTGTATTTGCAAGTTTTTGTGATTCCTGTGCAACAGCAGACTTATTTGCGGTTATCGCTTTTTGTTCAACCTGGTCTGCAGCATTAAGCATAATGAGGCTCAACATAAAAGTGCCAACACCTACAACAGGCTTTAAATATCTTTTCATATCATCTTCTCCTTTTGAACATAAATATGTGTAAAAAACTCAGACCTAAGAAAATGATAATAAAGGTTAAAAAAAAATAAAGCGATTCTATGAATCTATATTTCATCAAGTGGTTGAGCTGGTGGAATTACCGAAAACAACTCTGTTGAAAATGCTAAATCTCCTGTGACAAGTCTTTGTGCAAAACGCTGGGCTCGTGTAAGCTGGAGTTCCCTCTCCTTTTCAGCATTACAAATTAATGTCTGCACATCTAAAAGGCGTTTTGCAATAGAACGTGCTTCTTCATCTACTTTTTCTAATTTATTTTTCAACTTAGAATCTTTTTGTTCAAAAAGCAGCGTAAGAGCGCTGATGAGCTCAATATCTTTACATAAATACCCTTGCTCTAACCATTGATTGCCCTGAATAGTTCGAATCAATTTTTTTCTTGTACTCATATTCTTTTTCAACAACGCTTTCTTTAAGCGTACAGCCTGCTCTCTTTTATATTGATAAGAAGCAGATCTCAAGCAAAGTGCAAGACGATGCTTGGTATAATATTTAAAATGACCAAATTGCCGATACAAATGCGGATGCAAAGCTTGAGCTTGCTCAAGGGCTGCCTCCATTTTTTTTCTTATGATTCTTCGCTGAGCATAAGCTCGAGCTTTTATTTTCTTTTGAAGAGCCTTACTCGGCATTGAAGGTAAAGCCAAAGAACAATCTTGATTTGATACTCCAATTAAATATTCAGCCGAACATAAAACGAGAAGAAGGCATAATAAAATTCCAATCCGCTTAATATGCTTAAGATGAGAATTCTTCATAATCCCCTCATGCTATAATTTTTTATACAGTTTTTTAGATACATCTAAAACAGGCATAACATTTCTAACTGTATTTATTATAAGCATGAGCGATGAATAATAACAAGGTTATTTTAATAATAGCAAATTTTTGCCAACAAAAGACTCTTCTGCTTGAGAAAGAAAACAGCAACCATAGCATATCCATTCCAGCAAAAAGGCGGATGTCATTAAAACATCCGCCTTAAGTTTCATAACCTTATTATACAAAAAGCTTATGCTGCAGGGAGCTGGTTACTTGGTATTGCTTGACGTTGTCTTTGTTGGCGTTGTTTTTGTTGAGCTTGCTGACGCTTTGCTGGTTGCTTGCTGGCCTTTTTACCTTGAGCACGTCGCGCAGGCTGAGTGGCTGATTTGCGTTGAGCTTGCTTGCCTGCTTGCTTACCCGCTTGCTTGCCACGAGCGGCCGCTCCTTTTGCCTGTTTTTTTGCACGAGCTTGAGCTTTTTTACCTTTGGCTTTTCCAGGAGCTTGAGCTGCCTTTTTAGATTTTGCAGCTTTTGCTGGAGCTTTCTTTTGAGCTGATGGCACTGCAAGACGCGCAGCATTGAGTGTTTTTTGATTTTGTTGTGCTTGTGCAACGCCTGCTTGTGCCTGTTGACCCTTAGCTAACTCTTGTTGACGGTTTACTTGTACTGCTGCTGCTTGATTTTGCAATGCTTGAGCTCCAGCTTGTTGAGCTTGAGCTTTTGCCATTGTTGCAGCAGCTTTCTGTGGATCTGTCGCCGCTAACGCTTGTGCTTTTTGAGCTGTTGCTTGAGCCTTTTGCTGTGCAGCAAGTGCATCTTGGGTTAGTTTTGCTTGAACTTGAGCTAAATGATCTGCTGCTGCTTTTGCGGCATCTACTTTTGCCTTCTCTGAAGCAACTCGCTGACTCTCAAGATCCGCACGCATTTTGTCATATTGAGCTTTCATAGCTGCTGCTTCAGCTCGAGCTTTTTCTGCTTCCTTCATAGCTTCTGCAGTTTTTAAACTCTCAGCTTGTGCAATTTTTGCTCGTGCTTCTTCAATTGATTTTGTTGCAGCATCGCGAATACTTTGTGCTTCAGCTAACGCACGCTGTTCTGACTCTTTTGCTTTTTGTGCTGCCTCTTGAGCCGCTTTTGCTTCAGCTTTTGATAGATCAAGTTGTCGCTGTAATTCAGCTTGCGCTGCTTTATTTTTTGCATTCGCTTCATCAAGTCGTGCACTGTACTCTGCTTGAGCTGTCAGTACATCGGCTTTTGCTTTTGCAGCGGCAGCCTGAGTTGCTTCACTCTTATCCGTCAATGCCGCTTTAATTGCTGCATCAGCCGCTTGTTGTAACTGAGCAATTTGCTCTTTTGCTTGTTGTGCAGATGCTTTTGCAGATGCAGCTTCTTGCTGAGCTTGTGCTACTTCTGCCTGCTTTTGGGCTTTAATTTGTGCAAGCTCTTGCTCTGCTTGTGCTCGTGCAGCCTCTGCCTGCTGTTGTTTTGCAGCAGCATCTTGTTGGGCTTGTGCTGCTCGTTGGTCAGCAGCTGCTATTCTTGCTTGTGCTTCTGCCGCAGCTTTTTGAGCTTCTTGTGCAGCTTTTTGTACTGCTGCATCACCACCTGCTTGCGCTTGAGCAATCAACTGTTCTGCTTTTTGCTGAGCAGCCATTGCATCGGCTCGTGCTTTTGCAGCATCTGCTTGAGCATCGGCTGTACGCTTATTTGCATCTTCTACTTTTTTTGCCGCATCATCTTTTGCCCGTTGAGCATCTTCGACCGCAGCTTTTATAGCAAGCGCTGCAGCCTCTTTTGCTGCATCAGCTTCTTGACGAGCCTTTTCAACATCTAATTTTGCAGCTGCGACACTACGGTCCATTGCATCAGCTTTTTGAGCAAGCATTCGTGCATACTCATCAGCTGTAGCGGACTTACTTCTTTCAGCCTCTTCTTTTGCAGCTTGAGCTTCAGCTCGTGCTTGTGCAGCTTCTTGTCCCATTTGCGCTACTTTTGCTTGCGCTGCTTCAACTGCCGCTTGAGCATCTACCTTTGCTTTCTCTGCTTCTGCTTTTGCTTGTGCCGCTTGAGCATTTGCCTGTGCCACTCGCTGATCAGCATCTGCTACTCGAGCAGCCGCTTCGTCTGCTACTTGTTGAGCAAACTTTGCCGCTTCAATTGCAGCTGCAGTCTTTGTCAGTTCAGCTTCTTGACGAGCTTCCTCGGCCTTACGTCGAGCATCATCAGCTTCTTTGCGTGCTTGATTTGCAACCGCTAAAGCTGCAGCTTTTTCCTTGTTAGCTTGATTAATAGCTTGAGTTGCCTGTTCTTTTACTTTTGTTATTTCACCTTCAAGCGCTTGTGCATAATCACTTGCAGCTTTTTCACTTGCTTGTGACTTTTCAAGCGCAAACTTCAAAGCTTCTGATTGATTCTTGCTTGCACCAAGCAAACCTTCTAACTGCTTAAGCTGCTGTTGAGCTGCTGCATCACCCGCATCTGCTTTTGCTTGCGCAGCTTGCATTGCTTGCGCAAATTGCTGACGCTCTTGTGCCAGCTGTTGGGCCGTTGCATCAGCACGTGCTTGTGCTTCTTGTGTTTTTTGTTGTTGAGCCTTTATAGCAGCTTGTGCTTCTGCTTGAATTTGAGCTATTTGCTGTTGTGCCCATGCAGTCGTTTGTGCAGCTTGCTGTTGAGCTTGTTGCGCTGCTTGTTGAGCCGCAGCTGTTGCTCCTTGCTCTTGTGCAAGACGAGCACGCGCTGCTTGAGCCATTGCTTGTGCTTGTGCTGCAACCTCATTCATTGCCTGCGACGCATCACGTTGAGCAGCTGCAAGTGCTTCTTCGGCTCGCTTTTGTGTTGCTTGAACTTCAGCTTGCGCTTGTGCTGTTCTCTGATTTGCAGCATCTATTTGAGCCTGTGCCCTTAAAGCATCAGCTTGCGCTTGTGCCTTAATCTGATTAATCTGCGCCGCTGCTTGATTACGAACACGAGCAACCTCTGCATTTGCAGCATCGGCATCAGCTTGTGCCTGATTCAGCATACTCATGACCATCTCAATGCGTGCTTGCGCAGCATCGGCAACCATCTTCGCTTGTGCTGCTGCACGTTGACGCTCATCAGATTTTTCATCTTCTGCTTGTGCAAGAGCTGCAAGTGCTTGAGCTCGAGCATTTGATGCTTCTTGTTGAGCTTGAGCCAACTGAGTATTCAAGTTACCAATTTTTGATGCAGCCTCTGCTTGAATTCTCTCCTTATCTGCTTTTTCTGCAGCAAGCTTCTTTTGCATATCTTGTTGCATTTGCATAAATTGTTGCTGCAATTGTTTAAACTGATCAGCCAACTGAGCAGTCATAGCCTCAGCTGCACGTACGCGAGCATCAGCTGATGCTTTAGCCATTTGCAACTGTGCTTGATATTGTGCCGCTTGATCGGTCAACATTTGTGCTGCTGCTGTAACAGCTGCATCCAGCTGTGCTTGTAATTCAGCAGCATCAGCACGAGCCTGTGCAAGTTGGCTTTGTGCTTGATCAGTTTGTGCTTGGGCATTTTGTATCTGAGCCTGTGCCTGCGCTCTCACCTGAGCAAGTTGCGCTTCATAATCAGCTTTCATCTTTTGCATTTGATTTTGCAGATCAGCATTTGCTTTTTCAAGCGCTGCAATCTTAGCTGCTGATTCTGCTTTAACTCGTGCAAGCTCACCTTCAAGCTGAGCAATTTTTTGAGTTAATGCATCAATCTGATTTTGTGCTGCAATAGCTTGGGCTGCTGCCTGCTCATCACGTGCGGCAAGCCTATCTTTTAATGCTGCCATTTGACC
The DNA here is from genome assembly GCA_018266175.1 of Candidatus Dependentiae bacterium. NCBI lineage: Bacteria > Candidatus Babelota bacterium. Next base: position 50,452 of record JAFEAY010000028.1, on the reverse strand, counting down.
AAGAGCCTGTGCTGCTTGAGCAAGGGCTTCATCTCGCTGGCCATTTGCTGCAGCAACCTGCTGTTGCGAATCAGCAATCTGTTGAGCAGCTTGCTTTTTAATTGCTTCGATTGCTGCAAGCGCTTCATTTTTCACTCTTTCAGCATCTGCCATCATAGCTTTTGCTTGATCCATCATTCCTTGCGCTTGTGCCATCTTAGCTGACGCATCAGCTTGAGCCTTATCAGCCGCAGCCTTAGATGCTTCATATGCCGCCTTAGCCTGCTCTGCAGCAGCTTTGGCATCAGCTGTTCCTTTTGCAATTGCATTGGCAGCCATCTGCTCCATGCTTGCTTTTAATTTTGCCGCTTCATCAAGCAAACGAAGCTGTTCAGCTCGTGCTTTATTGGCTTGATCTTGAGCTTGTTGCGCTGCCGCTTGTTTTGCTTGAGCATCGACTAACGCTTGTGCTGCAAGCTTTTGCTGTTGCTCTGTTTGAACTCTCAACTGCTCTGCAAGAGCTTTTGCTTCCTGCGCAGCCTTTAACTCTGCTGCAGCTTTTGCACGATCGGCTTCTGCCGCTATGCGTGCATCTTGTGCAGCCTTAAGTTCTACCTGAGTATTTTCATTTACAAGGGTTGGATTTGCTTTGCCTAAGTTAATTAAGTAAAAAACAAAAACAGACTCTGGCAGATTGGCCATGCGAGCACTCATACGATTCATACTTAAGTAACCATACCAGCCTTGACCATATCGCGAGTTAAGATTTAATCCCGTCAAATTATGACGTAAGCGAACTGCGATAGTATCATACGCAATACTTTTAAAAAATGGAGTAGCGTCTTCAACAATATCAGGGATCCAATCGCTATTTGGTCCACCATCTACTTCAACATATCCCCATTCTCTATCCCACTCAGGAACGTTTTGTTGCCAAAAACGACGTGTTAAGTAAGCTCCATTTGGTGTTTTAAGTTTGATAAAATTTCCATTATATTGGATCTCAAATTCAAATGCGCTTCCTGAAGTTAGAGGAAGATCAGCTTCGCCGGTGATAACCCAACTTCCACTTGAGTTGGCCATATAGGTCATTCTAAAACCTCTATACCATCGACCAGGAGCATTGTGCGCTGAAACAAGCATAACTTTTGAACCTGCGGGAAACCGCTGCTTCAATTGCTGAATATCTGCTATCTGAGCATTCAGCTGAAAAAATTGACCACCAATCATTCCACTGATAAACAGACTCACGAATAAAACCATCGCAAGCCGAGTTATAAATTTCTTCATAAGCTCGTACACCTTCTTTAAATAAAAAATATAGTCCTACACATGAAAGCACTATACCAAGATGATACAGAGCAAGCGCAAGAGTTTTTATTTTTTTTCAAGATTTTGAATTTCTTAGATGAAAAACAAACAGAGCCTGAGGTAAACTCAAGCCCTGTTTGTTTTTGGATTTTATGCAAATAATTTTATCGTGCAGGTAAACTTTGCTGAGCAGGCATTTGTCTTACTTGAGCACGCTTTGCACTTTTTGCACGAGGCTTTTTACTGACCTGTGCACGCTTTTGCGGCGCAGCCTTACGTACAGCTTTTGTCGATGCTTGCTTGCCAGCTCGAGCAGGTCGTCGTTTCAATGCTTTTGCAACTTTTGCAGGAGATGTTCCTTGCATGCCATAGCGATGAATTTTTCCATCCTTACCAACTGCTGTCATCATTCCTGAAGAGCTGACCGCGACATTGGCAAAACCGGTTGCAGGTTTATTGTTTTTACCTTTAACATTCTGCCAACCTTTACCTTCTACGTACTGCACTAAGTTTCCTGTTGCTTGCTCAACACCCAAGACATACCCTTTGTCTCCAACGGCTATACTTGAGAGCTTTTTATCTAATGAAACATTTTGCCATGTTGGTGCATTCGTTTGAGGATCAGTAACTAAGCTTGAAACAGTTCCATTCGGAGCAACAGCATATACAGAGTTATCAAGCGATGCTGATACGACAGCTGCCTGAACCGGTTGCTTTGACCAGCCTTGTGGTGTGAGCTGATACAAATTGCTACTTGAATCGGTTGCCCAAACGTTATTTGTATTACCGACAGTCACCTGGTTCAAATTTACTCCTACGGGTGCTTTTGTTATTTCATTCCAACGCCCTGTCTTCCAATTCAATTGATAAGGCCGACCATTGCTTAATCCAAGGATTGTTCCATCTGATGCCGCTGATAAGTCATTCATTTTAAGTGGCGCTCCCTGTACTGAATATGCTGGCTGCCTTGTCCACTGAGTCTTACCTTGTGCATTTTGTGTTAAGCGAAGCGGTATTCCATCTTGTCCAACAGCCCATCCTTCTGGACGACCACCAACCGAACCAACTGTCGCCTTATTCACCACTCCAACCGCTTGGTCAGTTGTAAATCCTGCAGGCACATTCACTGCAGATGCTCCATCAGGAATTGGTAATGCAAGACGCGCCCCATGAAGCGCTTGTTGATTTTGTTTTGCCTGCGCAGCACGAGCCTGTGCTTTTTGCGCTTGTACAAGCGCTTGCTGACGCTGAGCCTGTATTGCTGCTATTTGATTTTGCAACGATTGAGCACCAGCTTGTTGAGTTTGTGCTTTTACCATTGTTGCTGCAGCCTTTTGCTGATCTATTGCTGCAAGCGCCTGTGCCTTTTGTGCTGTCGCTTGAGCTTTTTGCTGTTGTGCTGCAGCATCTTGAATTAATTTTGCTTGAACTTGCGCCAAATGATCCGCTGCTGCTTTTGCTGCATCTTGCTGAGCCTGCGCAGCAACTACTCTTTGGCCTTCAAGTTGTGCACGCATATCATCAAATTGCTTTCTCATTGCTAGAGCCTCAGCCTTTGCTTTTTCAGCGTCGGCTTGTGCTTCAGCTGTTTTAGAGCCTGCCGCTTGAGCTATTTTTGCGGTTGCATCAGCAATTGATTTTTCGGTAGCATCACGAAGCTGTTGCGTTACGCGTAACGCTTGCTGTGCCGCATCCTGTGCCTTCTGAGCATTATCCTGTGCAGCTTTTGCTTCAGCCTTTGATTGATCAATTTGTCGTTGCAATTCGGCTTGAGCTTCTTTGCTCTTTGCATTTGCTTCGTCGATACGAGAACTATATTCAGCTTGAGCTGCAAGAACATCAGCTTGAGCTTTCGCCGCAGCAGCTTGTACCGCTTCACTCTTATCAGTTTGTGCTGCTTTAATAACCGCATCCGCTTGTTGTTGCAGTTGAGCAAGATTTGCTTTTGCTTGCTGTGCAGATTCTTTTGCAGCCTGAGCTTCCTGTTGAGCTTGTGCAACCTCAGCTTGTTTTTCAGCTCTCATTTGAGCAAGATCTTGTTCAGCTTTTTGCCGAGCAACTTCTGCTTGTTGTTGCTTTGCAACTGCATCTTGTTGCATCTGCACTGCACGCTGATCTGCCGCCGCTATTCTTGCTTGCGCATCTACCAGCGCTTTTTGAGCATCTTGTGCAGCTTTTTGTACCGTTGCATCACCACTCATTTGTGCTTGAGCTGCAAGCTCTTGAGCTCTTTTTTGAGCAGCATCTGCATCAGCTCGAGCCTTTGCTGCATCCGCTTGAGCATCGGCCGCTTTTTTATTTGCTTGTTCAACTTGTTGTGCCGCATCATCTTTTACACGCTGTGCGTCTGCAACTGCTGCTTGAACAGCTTTGGCCGCTGCATCTTTTGCTGCATCAGCATCTTGACGAGCTTTACTTGCCTCGGCTTTTGCAGCAGCTACTCTTGCATCTAATTCATTTGCTTTTTGTTCAAGCATTTGAGCATACGCTTGCGAAGCTGAATTCTTACTCAACTCAGCTTCTTTCTTTGCAGCTTGCGCTTCAGCACGAGCTTGTGCTGCATCTTGCGCCGCTTGGTCAACACGTACTTGTGCAGCGTTAATTGCAGCTTGAGCCTCTTCCTTCGCTTTTTGCGCATCGGCTTTTGCTTGCTCAGCTTGTACCTGGGCTTGTGCAACTCTTTGCTCAGCAGCCGCAACATATGCAACAGCTTCATCTGCTACTTGTTGCGCAAATTTTGCAGCCTCAACTGCAGCCGCTGTTTTAGTAAGCTCAGCTTCTTGTACAGCTGCCTCTGCTTTGCGCCGAGCTTCATCCGCTTCTTTACGAGCTTGTGCAAGCACCCCAAATGCAGCCTCTTTTTCTCTCACCGCTCGTTCAACAGCGACCCGAGCAAGCTCTCTTGTTTTCTCATACTCAGCTTCAAGCGCCTGTGCATACTCTGTGGTTTTCTGTTCTGATCGTTGTTGCTGCGCAAGCTGCTCTTTGAGCGCCTGTGCATAAACCTTCGAACCGTTCACCAACTCTTCAAGCTTATTTATTTGCAATTGCGCTGTTGCATCTCCAGCCTTAAAGCGCGCTTGGGCTGCTGCAAGCGCTTGCTCCATTTGCTGACGCTCTTGTGCTAAACGCTGCTCAGACTGGGCTGCCAACGCTTGCGCTTGCTGAGTCTTTTGCTGAGCTGCGTCAACCGATTTTTGTGCAGCATCACGCGCTTGAGCAACTTGCTGTTCAGCCCATGCGGTTACTTGTTTTAATTGCTGTTGAGCTACTTGATTTGCTTGATTTGCTTGAACTTGCGCTGCCTGCTCTTGAGCCAGTCGAGCATTTGCTGCTTGTGCTTGCGCCTGCACTTGTGCTGCAAGATCTTTCATTGCTTGTGAGGTATCGCGCTGAGCAGCCGCGAGCGCATCATTTGCACGTTGTTGTGCCGCTTGCGCATCAGCTTGAGCTTGCGCAGCTCTTCTGCTTGCTTCATCCATCTGGTTTTTTGCTCGTTGAGCATCGGAAGCAGCTTGTGCTTTTGCCTGATTTACTTGTTCGGCTGCCTGAGCTCTCACTCGAGCAAGTTGTGCTTGTGCAGCATCTGAATCGGCTTGAGCTTGGCCGAGCAGCGCCATCAACATTTCAATACGTGCATTTGCTGAATCAACAGCTGCTTTTGACTTTGCTGCTGCAAGTAAGCGCTCTTGCGACATATCTTGCTCGGCTTGAGCAAGTGTTGCAAGCACTTGCGCTCGAGCATTTGCAGCTTCCTGCTGTGCTGCAGCCAACTGATTACTGAGATCATTAACTTGCTGAAGAGCTTGCGCCTGCACTTGTTCTTTATCTGCTCGCTCAGCATTAAGTTTACGCTGCATATCCTGTTGCATTTGCATAAAGAGCTGTTGTAACTGCTTAAACTGATCTGCAAGTTGCGCGGTTATTGCTTCTGCTGCTCGAACACGCGCATCTGCTGATGCTTTTACCATTTGTAACTGCGCTTGATATTGTGCAGCTTGCTCAGTCAGCATTTGCGCTGCAGCAGTAACTGCTGCTTCAACTTGTGCTTGCAATTCTGCTGCATCAACTCGAGCTTGATTTAATTGCTTTTGAGCCTGATTAACCTGAGCCAATAAAGCCTCTACCTGAGCCTGTGCTTGTGCTCTAATCTGCGCCATTTGCGCTTCATACGCATCCTTCATCTGCTCCATTTGAGCAAGAAGGCTACTTCGTACTTTTTCAAGTGATGAGACTTGTGCAGCCGTTTGAGCACGAACAACTGCAAGTTGGTTTTCAAGATCTACCGCACGCTTCTTAAGCGCATCAATTGCCGCTTGCATTTGCTCTGCAGCTTGTGCTGCTGATTGATCACCTGACTGCGCACGTGCTTGCAATGCTGCAAGCTCTGCTTGAGCTTGTGCAAGTTGCGCATTTGCTTGGTCGCGTCCCGCATTTGCTGCCATAACTTGTTGTTGTGCTGCCGTAATATCTTGTGCCGCTTTTTGTTTTGCTGCATCAAGCGCTGCAAGCGCATCATTTTTCATTTTTTCTGCATCGACCATCATTTTCTTTGCATCATTCATCATGGCTTGCGCTTTTGCATCGAGTGCTTGTGCGTCTGCGAGCGATTTATCTGCTGCCGCTTTTGCAACATCATATTTTGCTTTTGCCGCCTGCGCCACAGCATTGGCATCCGCAGTTCCTTGTGCAATTGCACGTGCAGCCATCTGCTCCATGCTTGCTTTTAATTTTGCTGCTTCATCAAGCAAGCGTAACTGTTCAGCCTTTGCAGCATTTGCCGCATCAAGAGCTTGCTGCGCTGCGGTCTGTTGATTCTGAGCATTAAGCAATGCTTGGTCAGATAAAGCCTTTTGATTTTTTGCATCGGCAAGAATTTTATTTGCCGCCGCATCAGCAGCTTGTGCTGCTGCCAGTTCTGCTGCCGCCTTTGCACGATCAATATCGGCTGCTGCGTGAGCCGCTTTTGCTGCTGCAAGATCAGCTTCTGTCGCAGCATTATTCGAAATTACTTGCGAGGAAGTATTTCCCTGCGTAACGGCACCCAATGAGCTTAAAAATTCTCCATTTCCTGCACCATGATTCAAACTTCCACCAAAGAATGCTTGAATTGAATTTCCTTCTGGAACTCTCATCGTAAATGGAGTTTGTGATTGGAAATAGTTCCCATTACCAAAGGGACCAAAGCTCTTTCCACTGCGTGATTTAAAATACACTTTTGCTAGGTGCATTCCTCCAAAATAACTTCCATAAATACCACTCACCTCGACTAAAGGATCACTGGCTGAGAATGTTGCCGTACCATTTACAGCACCACTCATGGGTTCTGGATACATAGAAAGAGCTTGATTACCATAGGCAACATCAAACCGATTAAGAACATCACCATGCGAAATATTAAGACTTGTAATCGAACCAAGCGATGCAGCTTGTGAACGATGATCAAAAGTTCTACTTGTAGAACCTCCTACTGGACCAAGCATTGTTGCAGGGCTTGATGCCGGTTGAGCAGTTGCTGCTGCTTGAATTGAAGGCATAAGCGGATCATTTTTATTAATTTCAATACCAAACTCAAAAGGATTTTCACTATCACCAAATACTTTACTTTCAGTACCAGGAGTCACCCCTGTGGCTGCTATAAACCGGTTATCCGTCCAGACATTGTATATCGTAATAAAACCCTGTGAAAATCTGTTATAAAACCATACTAAGCTCATTATGGTACTATCTCCCCGCTGCTCTTGCCTTAATTTTGGTGCCCAAAGAATAAACTGTGATTCTGGTGAACTCATGTCTAGAGCATCAACAGTCAATGAACCTTCTTGTGAAGCACGCAAAAACTTATTGAGTCCAATAGATTTCAGTCCAATAACATTCCCTTTTCGGACAACGATAAACTTATACGTCTTGGCAAAAGAATCAGGATAATTCCGTTTATGATCTAAGTAACTCTGGATAGTAACATAAGAAAATTTATTATTTGGGACACCAAAGTATCCTACATCAGATTGATTACTATAAATATTCGGAGGGTTAATAGTCACTGGAAGTGTAATAACAGTCCCATCTTGTAGTTTATCTAAAAGCGTCAAAGTACTGCCATCTTGAACAGGCTCAGGGGCTCCCAGTAGCAAAGACCAGGTACTTAAAGTACTTATTAAAACTATTACCAAGAAATTAATTATTTTTTTCATCCATCAATCCTTTCACGCCTTATTTATTCTTATTCAAAGTTATGTATGTTAAAAAATTTTAACATACGCATAGCCATCAAAAACAAGATTTTAGAAATAAGACACTGCTTTGAATCGAAAAATGGCGAGACTGTTAATCCCGCCATTGCTCATTACTTTATTCTCTATTTTATAACGTTATTTTTTTACTGCAGTTTTATTTTTTACCGGCTGTATTGCTTTTTTTGATACAGATTTTTTTACTGGAGCTTTTCGGGGTGCACTCCCTTTGCGCTGCACGCCACCACGAGCATCGTTCTTAGCAGTCTTCTTTGATTTTTTAGTCTTTGGTTTCTTATTTTTCTTAGCAGCCTTCTTACGCTTCTTAACTTTCTTAACTCCATCTTTCTTTTGAGCTGCTGCTTGTGCTGCTGGTACATAAAGCTCCGCAACGGGCGCTGCGGCTATTGGTGCTTTCTGCTCAATAATTTCAATCGTTACAGGCTTGCCTTGCTTAATGCGATCCATCAATGCGCGCATCTGCTCAAGCGCTTGCAATAATTGTTCTTTAAGTTGTGCGCGATCTTGCTCAATAAATGCAAGACGTTTTGCTAAATGAGTTTTTGATTGTTCACAAACACTCATGCTCGCTTGAATCGGATCTTGATTACCAGATTTCAAGTTTACTAGTGCCTGATTCAGATTCTCAATTTCTTTACGTAAACGGTCGCACTCTTCTTTTATTTTGCTAATCCTATTTTTTATTCTTTGAATGTTAACACTGTAGTCTGGTTTTGCTGGGAGCACTGCAACTGGTACAGCTAGAGCTACAGGGGCAGGCTTAGGGAATTGTGCTGGTGGAACTACAGGTGCTGGTATTGGATTTTTATCTTGACTACTCAATGCATAAACTCTAACCATTTTGTAATCAGTAAATCCTCCTGTATTGGCGGTAGGAGGATTACCTCCAACCACCAAAGTTTTTTCATCAGGGCTTAATGCAACCGTGAAAACGATGTTTCCATAACTTTGTCCTGCCAATGGAGTAAGTGCTTGGTTATCAAAACCATATATTTTCACTTCATACTGATTACCAAAACCTTCTTTATTATTAGGGTCTAATCGTCCAGCAACAATTAAAGACTTGCCATTTGCAAACCATTTAATTGAACGAACTTCAGGACCACAAGAATCGCTTGCCACAGGAGTTAAAGCTCCTCCAGCAAAATTATAAATTCGTAAAGAGTTGTTATTTGCAAAAATACCAGAAGCTGGTCGAACACCAATACCACCAACTGCAAGCTTAGAGCCATCAGGAGACCATGCTAATGCATAAATAACATCACCATAATCTTCACTTGTCAAAGGAGTCAGATTTTTTCCATCAAAGCTATACAGCCTTAAACCATGAGTATTATTAAATCCACCTGCTGCTGCTGGAGCAAATCCTCCAATTGCAAGAGTCTTTCCATCTGGTGACCATGCCACCTGAAAAATTTGACATCCATATCCACCTGGAGCTGTTGGTCCGTATGACTGACTGGTGATAGGAGTTAATGTTACTCCATCAAATCCATATATTCTTAGCCCATCTCGATTATTAAATCCACCAGTTTGCTGAGCACCATCCCCTCCAAATGCAATAAATTTCCCATCAGGAGACCATGCTGCATTTAAAATATGATTGTCATAACCATAGTCAACACTTGTAACCATAACCATTGAAGTTTTACCCGTTATACTAAATACCTGAAGGTCACTGGCATTTGCAGCAGATCCTGTGTTTCCGCCCACCACAAGATGCTTACCATTCGGTGACCAAGCAACTGTAAAAATGTATGGCTTATAAGGACTACTGGCAAAATTTTTGAACTCACCCTGCAAATAATGACACACACGCAACTCATGATCATTCATAAAGTCAATTGTACCACTTGTGCTGATTGGACCATTACCACCAAGCGCTAACATCTCTCCGTTAGGGCTCCAAGCAGCGCTCATGAGATTCACTCTTCCGTAATCAAAGCTCTTAAAAGGGGTAAGCGTCACAGAAGAACTCGACAAAAGATCTTGCTGTCTGAATGTTGTAACGGCTATAACTAATATCAGAGTAACTTTGAAAATATTTTTTATCATACTTATAACCCTTACTTTTTTGATTTATCAAAACTAAAAATAACCAAATAAATTTACCCTGAGCTCTTGTATAAAAACAAGATCTTAGAAATACCTATAACGCTTTGAATAGAAAAATGGCGAGACTGTTAATCCCGCCACGCATCATCCTGTTCTTGAGGCCAAAGGTCTATTTTTTTACTGCAGTTTTATTTTTTGCAGCAACTTTCTTTACTTGTTTTCTTGAACTCTTTTTTTGAGCGGCACCTTTTTTAGCAGGTTTTTTAGAGGTCTTTTTTTTGGCAGTCTTCTTTTGAGCTTTCTTACCCTTCTTGGCTTTCTTACCTTTTTTTGCTGCCTTGGCCTTCTTCACTTTCTTTGCTTCAGCTTTTTTTACCGCTGCTGCTTGTGCAGCTGGTACATAAAGTTCTGCAACGGGCGCTGCGGCTATTGGTGCTTTCTGCTCAATAATTTCAATCGTTACAGGCTTGCCTTGCTTAATGCGCTCCATCAATGCGCGCATCTGCTCAAGCGCTTGCAATAATTGTTCTTTAAGTTGTGCACGATCTTGCTCAATAAATGCAAGTCGTTTTACTAAATGAGCTTTTGATTGTTCACAAACACTGATACTTGCTTGAATTGGATCTTGATTTCCAGATTTCAAATTTGCTAATGCTTGATTCAAATTATCAATTTCTTTGCGTAGACGGTCGCACTCTTCTTTGAGCTTGCTGATTCTGTTTTTTATTCTTTGAATTTTAACACTGTAGTCTGGCTTTGCTGGAACAATTGGTGCAGGTGTTGGTACAACTACAGGAGCAGGCGCTGGAGTTGGAGTTGGTACAGGTCTTGAAGTTACATCTGGTCTTTGATTGTAAGTCATAACAAAATAAAACTTCTGCTCTTTTCCACCCGACTGGGGCTTTAATTGCGGGCGAGAACCAGCTTTTGGATATGCTGTAAGATATAAACCTGTAGCTACATGCTTAATCGTTCCGACATATATTTCACGTGGAAATTTCTTGTAAATCTCAGAATCATCTTCAACAAATTTTATTTCAAAATTCCACTGATCTCCCTGAACCGTTCTTTTTTCTGGATACTGAGGACCACCTGGATGCTTCCAGATAATCTCTTTATTTTCATTGGGAGTCCAATAAATATGAGGGCCCCATCCAATAAAAAATTGATTGTACTTCCCATCAGGAGATATATTACATGATGGCCTGTAAAAACTGTGCTCAATGGCAACTTTATTTACTTCAACGGGCTTGTCTGGAATTAATCCAAGAATATATTTTTGATTAACATTTGTTGGGTCTGAAGCATCAGCCTGATCATACGGCAAGATGTTCAAAATTCCTGTTAACTTTTCGATCGCTAGAGGATCGGAGCTCGCAATAGAAGATCCTATTGCACAATGCAATGCACCAGTCACTAATAAAAGCATACGAAAATAAAACTTATTTGAGAGTATCTTCACATGTTCCCTTTCTACAAAATTCAAAATCTCTGTTCTCTCTTTTTATTTTTATTTTTTAAGCGCTGCCTTCTTCTTTGAGGCTTTTTTACGCTTGGCTGCGCCCGCACGCTTTGCAGGTTTTTTCTTTTTGCTTATTTTTTTGTTTGAAGCTTTTTTGCCAGCTTTCTTCGTTTTTTTCTTGGCAGATTTCTTTGCTTTCTTAGCTTTTTTCTTTATAGCTTTTTTCTTTTTTACTGGAGCCTTTTTCACAGCTGGTTTTGGTGCTACAGGTTCTACAGGAGTTACTACTCCAGGAACTACCCCCACAGGAGTTGTTGCAAGTGGTGCTGCAGCCATAACCGCTTTAACCGTGAGCGTTTCTCCTTGTTTGACACGATTCATCAATGCTCGCAACTGCTCAACGGCTTGCATCAACATAGTAAACAAGCGTTCACGCTCAGCCTCTGCATGAACAACTTTTTTCATGAGCTCAGCTTTTTCAAGATCACAAACTTTTAATTTACCCATCTCTTCATCAGAGACCGACTTTTTCTTGGTTTCTTGAGCGAGTAAAGCGGTTAAGCGATCAACTTCTTTACGCAAACCTTTAAGTTCTTCTTCAACTTTTTTCAGTTCATCCTGCGCACTCTTTAGATCAGCGACAGTTGGTACTGCAACATCTACTGACACAGGAGCAGGTGTTGGAGCTGGCACTGAAGTCTTAACTTCAAGAAAAAGTTCTTCCCATGGAGCATGTTGTGCACCTGTGTTGGTATGATCATAGGTTACAACCTCATCAGGCCTGTTGCGTACACTAATAAACCCTTGTGTTGCTCGATTGTACAACCATATACGCGAAAGATCTTTTTGATTCGAAGGAGCCCACAAAACAAATTGTGCTTCTGGAGAACTCATGTCTGCTGCATCAAATTTTAATGCGTATCCCATGCTCTTTGAAGAACGCAAAATCTTGCCTGACACTATTGATTTGACACCAATCACATTTCCTTGGCGAACTATTTGGTACTTAAACTCAGGCTTATCTTCATAACTATTACCTTTAACGAAGGTAAAAAGTCCCCCATCATTTTTTAAATAGCCACGACCCATTGGACCATTTGCCGCTCCTATTGCAACAACTACTCCATCAGGAAGTTGATCTAGTACTGCTTGCGGTTGCTCATCTGATCGAGGCTCTTGCGCTGTTGAAAAAATAAAAGATGTTGTTGATAAGGTCACCAGCATAAGCAACATTGGAATTATTCTCAATTTCATACAATAACCCTTTCTTCGTCCTTAGGAAAAACTATTTATTTTAGATTTTTTGCTTGTTTTTTTCGTAATGGCGCTTTTTTCTTACTTGCTTTTTTCGGACCTGTTGCTTTTTTACGCTTGGCTCCGCCCGCACGCTTTGCAGGCTTTTTCTTTTTGCTTATTTTTTTATTTAAAGTCTTTTTTGATGCCGTCTTTGTTTTCTTCTTGGCAGATTTTTTCGCTTTCTTGGCTTTTTTCTTTGAAGCTTTTTTCTTTTTCACTGGAGTCTTTTTCGCAGCTGGCTTTGGTACTGCAGGTTCTACAGGAGTTACAACTCCAGGAATTACTCCCACAGGAGTTGTCGCAAGTGGTGCTGCTGCCATAACCGCTTTAACCGTTAGCGTTTCGCCTTGTTTTACACGATTCATCAATGCTCGTAACTGCTCAACAGCCTGCATCAACATAGTAAGTAAACGCTCACGCTCAGCTTCTGCATGAACAACTTTTTTCATAAGCTCAGCTTTTTCAAGATCACAAAGTTTTAATTTGCCCATCTCTTCATCTGAAACTGATTTATTTTTGGTTTCCTGAGCTAAGAGCACCGTCAACCTATCCGCTTCTTTACGCAATCTCTTACACTCTTCTTTAAGTTTTTTTGATTCATTACGGACACTTTGCAAATCAGCATCCGTTGGCCCAGAAGCTTCTACAGGTGCTGGTACTGGAGTTACGACAGATGCTGGTGTTGAAGTTGGAGCCACGACTGGCGCAACAACTGGCGTAGGCACTGGTGTTGGTGTAGGAGTAGGTGCTAGTGCTGGTGTAGGAGCAGGTGTAGAAATTGGAGTTGGTGTTGAGGCCGGTATAGGTGTTGGCAAACTTTTAATGGTTAAACGATCAATACGCTCAAACATCATATGATCAACAATTCCAGTGCGGCTGATCACTTCTTTGGAACTCATTCCGAGCTTTGTCCCAAGCTCAATAAATTTTTTAGCTTTTTCATCCCATGTTGTTGTAAAAGTATTTTTAAATTGTTTTACCGCATTAACCTTATCGGCATCAAAATTAAATTGCTTTTTACTTGTATTAATAGGGTTACCCGGCCCGCCATGAACCGCAAAAAAAAGATCTCTCAGCTTGCTGTAATCCTTTTTATATTCTTCAAGAAGTCGATCAAACTCCGCCCGATCATTCTGAGCTGAAATCCCACCTGCAGTTGCTGAAGACACGGAAGCTTGAGGTTGAGATGATGCACCCGCGTCATCTTTAATTTGCGAATTAGCAATTTCAACACGTGTAAATCGATGAATTCCGCCTGGAAAATTAATCTTTTCTTGATCAGATAAATTCATTTTTTTAGCTAAGATGATTTGCTTTGCAAGCTGTACGTCCATATATTTGAGCATATCTTTGAGCGCTGTCACTTTATCACGAGAAAAATTTATCTGTTTACGCATCATTACGCTTGGATTTTGAGGATTTGGAACATTTCCCCAAACTTCATTCAGCAAAGCATCAAATTTAGCTCGATCCGCTCTGATAGAATTATTAAGCTCATTAAGCTGAGTCCTGTCGTCTTGAATAGGCGCTGTAATAAGTGAACCGGCAGAACAAAGTAATACCACCACAAGAAATAATATTTTACGCAAAGAAAAAATTCCTACTCTCAACTTCATTCCATCCCCTTCTTATCAGAAAAGATCTGCTTATTTTTATTTTCATGACAACACTACATGTGCAAAAGCTAACACATTTAGTTACGTCAAAAATAGATTTGTTAAAAAAGAAGCGCGTGCTTTGAACACGCGCTTCTTTAAAACTAAGACTTTAATCTACTTTTTAGACTGCAGCTGACTTTTTCTGTCCTACACGTTTAGGCTTCATACTTTTCTTTGCACCTTTACGAGCTGGAGCTTTTGATGCTGATTTTTTGGTTCCTTTTTTAGCTGCAGCACCTTTACGCGCTGAGCCTTTACCCTTGGTAGCTTTACGAGCGCTCTTGCCTACAGCAGCTTTACCTTGAGCAGCGGCGCCCTTTTTAGCTGCGCCTTTTTTAGCACCCTTCTTGGCGGCTCCTTTTTTACCAGCTTTCTTAGCTACACCCTTTTTGCCAGCTTTTTTAGCCGCTTTTTTGGCTCCTTTTTTACCAGCCTTTTTGCCAGCTTTCTGAGCTGCACCTTTTTGAGCAGGCTTGCCTGTTGCTGTTGCTTTTTGACGAGCAACCGCAGCAGCTGTTGCTGAAACAGCAGCGGTTCCACGGCGACTTACATTGCCTTGAGCATCGATAATCGCCATAGTCCCTGCAGCGTTTGCAGCGATACGAGCAATACCTGTTGCAGGTTTACCATCAGCACCCATTGCGCTTGCCCATTGGGTACGATTGCTTACCAATTGAATCAACTCTCTGGTCCCTTGTGCAACACCAAGAGCAAGATCCTTACTTACTACAGAAATGTCATCAAGCTTTTGACGATTATTTGGATCAACTACTTGCCAGGATGAACTTGGAGTTGCTTGAACGGTTGTTGAAGCTTCAGCAGAAACTCCCGCTTGAGCTACAACAGCAGCTTTCTTCGCGGCCTTCTTCGCAGCTTTTTTTACAGCTTTTTTCTTAGAGGCTTTACCTTTAACACCTTTTGCCGCTTTTTTCTGAGCTTTTTTTCGTTTAGCAGCTGTAGGAGTTGCTGTTCTCAGAACATAACGAGAAGCAACGCCTTGAGCGTTTAATGCAAGTACTGTATTATCAAGCGAAGCACTTACCGCTTTTCCATCAAAACGATCAACCCAACCAATTTGTGTTAACTGATAAATTTTTTGATTTTTGCTATCAACCGCCCAAATATTCACGTTGTTACCAACAGAAATCTTATCAAGCATAAGACTTTCTTGCTCAGCACCAACATTCATAGCTGACCATTGATTTGTTGACCAGTCGTAAATGAATGCTCGACCACCACTAATGGCTCCAAGAGTTCCATCTGACGCAACTGAAACACTTGAGAAGTCTGACAATGCAGCACCTGATGAATCAACCGCATTAACAACTTCAAATCGACTTCCTGCTGGAAGCTGTGCATTCCAACGACGAAGCATTTTGTTACTGTCTACAGCCCACATTTCAAGTCCGTTGTTATGAGCACCAACCGTCAAGTCAACAAGCCCATGTCCTTCAGCTTCAAAGCCGCCAGGAAGGTTTACCGCGGTTACAACTACCGGTGCAGATGCTGCACCGGGTACTGGCACCGCCGCTGCTTGTTGTACGATAGGAGCAACTTGCGCAGCTTTGAGCTCAGCTTGCTTTGCAGCAGCGGCTGCTGCATCAACTTTTGCTTGCAACTCAAGTGCTTTTTGATTTGCTTCAGCTTCTCGAGCTTGAGCAAGTGCAATTGATTGCTTAGTCTTTTCATATTCAGCAGTCAATTTGTTCATCTGCTCTTCTGCAAGCTGTGCTCGTTGGGCAGCTTTACTCGACTCTTCTCGAGCCTTTATTGCTTGCTCTTTAAGCTTCAATGTTTCTGGTGATAGCTCTGCAGTGAATGGCACCGCTACTGGCGTTGAAAGCGCCTTATCGGCAGGAATAGTTTTTGCAACTTCAGCGGCAAGCTGAGTCACTGGAGCCATTTCAGCTTTTGCCAAATGCACAGCGGCTTCTTGCTTGAGCACTTGTACCGCAGCTCCAATTCGAGCCTTCATTTGCTCAATCAAGCTCAACTTCACACCTTGTGATTGAGCAACAACTGAAGCTTTTTCACCTACAAGCTTAGTAATCCTTAAACGAGCATTTTCATACTCTTCACGAAGACGTAACGCTTCTGCTGACGCTGGAGCATATTCATCGCTGGCGATTTTGCCCGTCTGCTCAAGCATCAAAACTTTTTTCATTGCTTCTTCGGCCTTAACCTTAAGCACTTCAGCATCCTGAGTTGCTTTGGCAATTTCAGCCTCTACACGAGCAATATCACTTTGCCCAACCTGTATTTCTGCAACTTTAGCCTGCTCGGTTGAAGGTGCAACAGTTGAAGCCATAACAGGAGCTGCAACGGTTGCGGGTGCTTCAACAACCGGCGCTGGTGTTACAGCTGGAGCAGATGCTACAACCGGAGCAGCTGTTACCGCCGCTTGATCCATCGCCTGCAATCCAAAAACGGCAACCAAGCCCATGACCATACACAGGCCTAAAGCTCGGCTAAATCCTTTAACAAACTTCTTCATAAAACCCCTCTCCTTATTTACTATTAGACTTACATATTTAACAAAAATACTACTTTCTATTTCAAATATAACACTAATAGTAAATACAAAATCAAGGGTTTGATAGAAAAAAAGTAAAAAAAGGCGACCTCCCTTACCCAGGGAAGACGCCTTTTTTAGAAATTTGAGGTATTAAATTTCTTTAATTATCTCAATGTGTTCTTATTTAGGAACAACAACGCCTAAAACATTGGTCATAAAATCGGTCCAATTTTTGCAAGATTCAAACTGATGAAGTACTATCTCAAGTCCTTCTTGTCTGTTCTGCGCAAAATCAAACATTCTGAACGCTTCTTCTAAAGCTTTGCTTGCATTCCAAGAGACATTCCCATTTAAGCAGCAAACAACCGCAGGAGTTGGCATTGAAGCTGGGTCAATAGCAGCTACAATTTCTTTAACATGAGCTAGAACGGTTGGAAAAGAAGGAAGCGCTTCAGACTTCATTGCATTGATCATACGAGGAACCCAGATTCTGGACATGTATGCCAAAACGCCCTCTTGTGATAATTGAGCATATTGCAAATCAGTTTTTCCGATCCACTTATTCATGCTTTGCTTCCATGCAACAAAACGAGTATCAACTGGTAAATGTTCTTGCACCATTGCATCAATAAACGCATCAACTGCCGCTACCGCATGAGCATCTTGAGAGATACGAATACCGGTTAAAAGCAATGTTGATAAAAGCTCTTTCCATGCAAGATAATCAAATACAAAGTTACTTTCATAATATCGATTTAAGTAATCACTGTAAGTAATTAAGGCCAGAATATCGCCGCTTTTAAAAGCAAGGTCTAATCCATACTGGATTCCCTCAGGGCTTTTAAAGCATTGATCAGCCAAAACTTGGTAATGTTTATTAAATTTAAACTCACCCATATTAATAACAGTACCTGATGAAAAAGCAAGATTCATTAACGCAGCTCTACGACGAGCAACTTCAGCTTGTAAGCCATGCAATATTTCTTCTTTTTCTAGTTTTCCTGCATTCAAGGCGTGAGCAAGCGTTTCTCTTTCTGAGTCTTGAACTTCAATTTGAGAGCATTTTGCATGCTTACACGATCTTGCTAGATTAAGCGGAGCAAGCTTAACCTTTCCTGTCATCAATTGTTTTTGATAAGCAGCATGTTGTCTATCAAGATTTAAGAATATCTCTTCTTCTTCAGAACACACTCGATCTTTTGCTCTGAAAAGTTCATCTTGTATCCGAGCATTTTCACGCATCTTGGCTTCGAAAGCTTTTTTATCAACTGGCTTAACCACTCTTTGACTCAGATCATAGAGTAAATTTTGCTTTGCAGAATTTACATCTTCTTGATAAGTTCTTCTTCTTTCATTAATACTCTCGATCAATTCTTCAGAAACAGCTGCTCGTTTTTCCTCTAACAACCTTATGTCGTCAGACAAAACTCGACCGCCGCCCCTACGTTTACCTTGCTCAATGATTTCATTCACTATGGTTTTACTCAATCCCAGAGTTTCTATGGTCTTTAAAGAATCTTGCATCTTTTGCTTTACGTCTTGAAATGAAAGCTGTTCAATATTTCCAGCAAGCGCCTCTACTTCATCTTCATAATCGTAGCTCTGTGAATCATAAAATCCATAACCATCATCATTCCAGCCATCATCCTCTTGCATTGCAATGCTAAACGAATAGCTCCCCAAGGTCAGCAAACCTACACTCATAAGAACAACTATTTTCTTCATGAGTTCTCCTTTAATTCTGGAAAATATCAATTATTATTTACCCTAAAATTTCTTATTCTAGCTCAGCAACAAGGCCCATATTTGCCTTAACGTGCTCTACTGCTTGAACAAGTTGTTCGGCGCGATCATGAGCTTCAACCACATTGAAAATATCTGCTTGAGCTTGTGTAAGCTGATCAAATCCAATATTTTGATAGCGATCAAATGTTACCAAAGTAAGCCAGACAGGATCACTTGCAGCCCAGGCATTTGTTATAATTTTTTCAACGCTGGCGCAAGCAGCTGCCAAATACTCTTTGTCTGCTTTTGCTTGACCGAGTACTATTTCTATAAACTCATTATACTGAGCTTGCAAGGCTGCTTTAGATTTTGCAACACGGGCCATAAGCTCTTGATTCTCTGCAAAATTACTTTCAAACCAAAGCGATGCGTGCTCTGTTGCAACTAAACCCATAAGCGCTACATGTAGAGCATTATCCATATACTCTTGGCTCATTAAGCTGCGATCAACAGCAACGCAACGTGCTAAATAACTGGTTAATTGATACAACGCAGGTGCGCAACCTTCCATTGCAAGCGTAGTCGCCAAATTGTACGCATGCCGCTTTGCAGCGTCATCATTTTTTCTGTTTAAAAAGTTTTGAAGATGATTTGATGCATGACCATATTCGCCAAGATTAAACAGAGCTCTCAGTACTTGAGGAGTTGGATTTGCCGCAAAAAACACTTCAACGCTTTCTTTGGGTTTACTAAAAATCCACCCTGCTTCTACTTTTCGCTGCTCAATTAAACTTGCTGATATTTGTTCTTGTAATGTTAAAATTGCTTGCTGTCTTACTTCAATTGTTTGCTCGCTTGGTTGAACAATCCACTGCATTGGACTTGCTGAAAAATGAATCGCAGCAAATGTCAGACTGAGGAGCAACAACTTCATGGTGCTTCTTGTGTTCTTCATAATCTACACTCCTTATTTGAAGAAACCACACTTCACTAAAAACTCAACGTAGAATTCTTTCTCGCTTTTTCTAAAACTCCCTATCTCCGGCTTATTTGGCAACAACTGTTTTAATAATTTTATACAAACAACTTATTTCGAAGTATTAAACAGGAATCATGATGATAGCAAGAAAAATATTTGATTTTTTCGACTATCATGTATAAAATCCTCCTCCCCCATTACGTCGCAATTTTCTTGAGAAAAGTAATCTTTTTTACTCTACAGGATCAATAAAATATTTATCAAGTATGCATTTTATCTATAAATAAAAGTCGATAATCAGCATAAATTGAGTTGAACCGGCCCAAAGAAAACTGTCGCAAAATGAAACAAAAATATTTGTGTTTGAAAATTGTAGCAATATCTACTCATGAAAGAACTGCATGCCATTGTTGAATTATTTCTTATTTGTTTTACTCGTTCCGCTCTTGGGATTATCACATACTCCTGATCTAGTTGCCATGCAAACAGAAATCTGTAAACCGGGTTTTCGCCTGCTCATAGATTTGTACTCAAAGGACCTTGATGATACAACGTGTCAGACAACTGCCTATGAGGAGTCAAGCGATGAAGATACTGATGACGAATGCTATCAAGCACGCCACAAACCATATGAACTTGAAGAAAAGGCTGAAGGTAAAGCATTTAGCCGTGAACAATCTGCGCGCATACGAGCCGAAAGAAAACGGCTTATGACCTGCTCAAGCTGCAAAACCATTCATGTAATACCTGAAACTGAAGATTTTAGCTTAATTCAAAGCAATCCGCGCTGGACCTGTAATGATATCTACTGGCAAGAACACAAGCTCTTTGTTGATGGTGTTGCTGTTTGTGCAGCAACTCAGGTCACGCTTGAGCTTGAAAAAAAAGGACGGCGGGGAAAAGAGAATAAACGACCACGAAAAAGCAATACGCGAGTTATCAATTGGATTCTGTGTACTCATTGCTCGACATGGCGAAGGTTGCCATCTGAACTTATAAAATCAGGAAAAATTGATATAAAAGAGCTTGAGCGAAAAAGTGACTGGGTTTGTGCTGATGCAACATGGAAAGGACCAAAGGGTCTTGCGTGCAAACGGTGATAACCCCCATGCTATTAAGGGCCCATATTTCAGGGCCCAATTAAATTTTAATCGTCCTCAGAATCTGCATCATAATCATCGGTTCCATAAAAACGATCACCAAAATCGCCCAACCCAGGAACAATAAACATTTTCTCGTTAAGCTTTTCATCAATACTCAGTACCGTTACAGAAATTTCAGGAAATTTTTCCGCAAGTTTATGTAAGCCTTCAGGGGCTGCAACCACACTTGAAACAATAATATTTTCTTGAGCAACGCCATTGTGTAGCAAAATTTCAATAACCATACTAAGACTACCACCGGTTGCAATCATCGGCTCAAGAATCACAATTTTCTTATTATTTTTAAACGCCTTTGGAACTTTACGGTAAAGGTAATTGGGCTCTGATGTCTGCTCATCACGCTGCACCAAAATTTTTCCAACAGGTGCATCAGGTAAATAACGGCGAAAACCTTCAAGCAATGCATCACCAGAACGCAAGACGGTTACCAGTACGATATTATTTTTTAGTTCAGCACCAATAGACTGAGCAACGGGTGTTTGAATAATAACATCTTGCATCTCCAAACACTGAAAAACACGCTGGACCAGAAATGGCGTCAGGTTACGAACCGTTCCGGAAAAAAGTGCCATGTCGGTATTTTGATCACGCAGTGTGGTTAAAAGCATCAATTCTAAGGGAGAAAGAGGCTTATAATTTTTAACGATAGCAGGGACAGAGGGCTCGGCATACTCGTCCAACATTGCTCCTGCTGACCCCGTAAAAAGCGTTCCGGCGATAAAAAAATAATACAATAACGGTCGCAATCTTTGCATGACATCCTTTCATAACGTCATTTTTTTTAAATATACCCCTTCAAAAACACCTGTTCTGAAAAGAAATTAGGCAAATGCTATCACAAACAAACCCCATTTACAAAGCATAATTCTCTCTTTAAACTTTTTAGCACTCGTATAGATGACTTTTTACCTTTAAATTCAGTATTTTTTATGATTACAATTTTTTACAGCATCGTTATTTTTGTATCATTTTTTATCAGTCACGCTGAGGCCAACACCTCTGTCCATGAAATACAAGAAAAAATAAGCCTGTCACTTGAGCAACAAGTACCGAACTCAACCTTGCAAAAGCTTGCAGCAATTAATATGCAGACCTTTTCGTGGCAAGAGCCATGGTGGGAAGAGCCATCGTTTGAAAAATTTATAGAGCACACACTGGCTGACATCATCAACCCTTGCGCGAAAAGAAAGCGTCTTCTTGCGTTTGATTTTTTCCAAGAAACTGAGCAGACCAAAAATATTGTACCCAATGTCCTGGGTGATGACCTGAGCACGTGGCACGATCTAAGCCTTTTCAAGGGAGATTCAAATAAAGAAACCTACTTAGCATCAATTATTGATCGAACGTCCAGCGAACTGGGCAAAATTTCACTATTCCAACTTTTAGCAAATCCAATTTCACACGTTCAAACACTTCTTGAACGGCAACAAGTTATCTCAACAATTTTAAATAATGATGATCTTTTCGGTAATTTAAACAGACTTCTTGGATCACTTGCACAATCTGAAAGCGTTGTGCTTTCCTGGTGGAATAAAGACCCTCTCAAACAGTCGACACGACGTTGCTATTACGAGGCTCTTCTGGGCAAGCCACTGAACGAATATACTCCAGCACTTGACGGGCTGAGCGTCTACGACCGCAGCATGGAACTGATAGTCGGGACAAAAACCGGTTTTGCCTCTATCGTGTTGATCTCTTACGGAATTTTACAACTCATCAACGCCAACACTCCTCACGAACTTGCGACACAAGCTGACCAAAGCAAGAAGGCGGGAGGATGGCTTGTTGGAAAAGTATGGAAATATGACAACAATCTCATTCGAGGGCTTACCGCAATTATCACCGGAATTATATGCGGCACCTGCTCATTTGATTATTTTAAAAAGTTCCGGTCTCACATTCTATTGGAAAACGGTCTACATGGTCTCATGGCACATGCTGCGCAGGTTGTTAATGTTATGCACGAACTCAAAAACATCATTACTGAAAATCCTGCCCTCCGCAACTGCCAGGAACTTACATGTTTAAGTTTGTTTTTTGACACACTCAAACGTCAAACCCCAGCGATTCAGGAATTTATAGAACTGCTCTCTTCTGATGAGCTGCAAAGCCAACCATCGACATTTTGGCTTCATGGCAATACATTGCGCGCCTATCGCCTCATCAATCAAATAAAAGATGACCTAGCCCCTGGGCTGACCTGCGTTGGCAAGCTTGATGCATTTTTGTCACTGGCCAAGTTATGCAAAGAATCTTCTGATAAAAAAGCTCGTTTTTCATTGGTTGAATTTATACAGGACTCCAAGCCAGTCTTAACACTCTCTGATGTCTGGCACCCATTTATCAGCACAGACAAAGTTATCCCCCACGCGGTAACACTTGGTGGAAGATCACCTGCACGCAATGCGGTCATCACCGGCCCAGACAACGGGGGCAAATCAACGGTGCTCAAAGAGGTCACCTTTGCTGTGCTTATGGCACAAAGCTGCGGTATTGCGCCGGCAAGCAGTATGCAGCTCACACCATTTCACAACATAGTCACACACCTGAACCCAAATAATGATAAAAAAATTGAAGCATCACAACTCAGAACACCTGATGAGCAGGCTGACGATTTTATAAAAAGTCTGGAAGCAAAAGGTCCTGAAATATTTCACTTTTTTGCCTTTGATAAAGTTTTAAGCACCGGCTCACCAGTAATTGGTGAAGAGGCAACATGCTCGCTTGCACGCAAGCTTGAACAAAGCAAGAACTGCATCAGCTTGATGACGACACATTTTGCACGCGTTACACAGCTTGCAGAACAATCAAAAAGCTTTCAAAACTTTCAACTCCCCGCATACATTAAACCAAATGGACGCAAAAGGTTTTCGTATAGCCTCGAACCCGGAATTTCTCATCAAGATATTGCTTTGATTACACCGCAACGAACATGAAAAAAGCCGGCGTTTCCGCCGGCTTCACATCATTCTTAATTTTAGCACTCAGCACTATGCTGGATAAATATCCCACCAGCCAAGTTGCTCACCACCAGCCAAGAGAGCGGTAACACCGGTAATTAAAACTCCCAATCCAACAGCCGCGCGTCTGCAATTGATCTTGCTTGCAAAACGACCGTAGCGGGTTTGTGGTGCTCCTGTAGCAACAACTTCAACAACTGAACATGCTTCTTGCAAATGAGTAGCAAATGCTAAGGTAACCTTGAGACATTCAGCAATTGCTTGGGGGTTAACTGGTGTACGCTGACTACCACACATTTTTGTATATTTTTCGATTTGAGCATTAAGAGATAAAACATCCTGCTCTTCATCACCTTCATTCAAATACTTGTGTAACTCGGCAACTTCCATGCCCTTAATAACCTGTTGTAACTCTTTGGGAGAAACACCAAAAGCTACGCTGAGCTGTTGAAGACGTGTACCAATTGCAAGTAAACCACTCTTAACCTGAACCATGGCCGCATCATCAACGGGGTCTGGTCTCAAAGAACGCTTTGGTGCTTCTTTTTTCTTGCTCCCAAGCTTTCCAAGCAAGCCTTTAACTTTACCAATTTTTTTGATTAATGCTTTCAAAATTTCTGGGATATCGGAAACCGTTATTTTTCCATCTGCATCTTGGTAATCAATTAATCGCTCAAAAAATCCACCTGCAGCTTGCAATTCTTCTTGATGTTCGTCAATAAATTCTTCCGCACCGTAAGCCACATCAAGCAGATTTTTACCATCCACTATTACATCAATATCATCGTGCTCATCAACAACAACTTCTCCAGAATCTTCACCGCCGTTTTGGGCTGCAGTAAGCGCATCGATAAATTCATTAAGCACCTTAATGTCTCGATCTGGTAACCCGCGCATGTGTTTGCCGTTTAATCTATCCAATAAATGTTGGACAGCTGCTTGTAAATCGGAATGGTTTTGAATAAACAGCTCAAGTGCTTGATCTCTTGTATTTTCAAGCTGAAGAAGTCTGTACGCAACCTCACCCTCTAGAAGATATTTCAATGAAGTTAAAGCTTTCTTTGCTTTTGCAGCAGCTTTATCAACTATTCCTGAAGCAGCTTCCTTTGAACCCGAACGACGTGTGCTGCGTGTTACAGGAGCTGAGTCACTCGATAAACTATCTACGGGCTTATCTTTTTTAAATGCGCCAGCAACAAGGTTTTTTACTTTCCCAAGACCTTTTCCAATTTTTTTCAAAAAAGCTTTTACTTCTTCGAATGTAAGATCACCATCACCATCACCAATCACTTTATCAGCAGCTTCCTCAATTTTTCCGCCAATGGCTACAGCTGTTTTGACACCCGAAATAATTTGATCTTGATGAGCTTGTTCAAACTCATACGCAGCTTTTGCGGTGTCAACAATAGTACCTAATACGTCGGTGCCGCCTTTGCCCGGTTTTTTATTATCACTCTTTTTTTCTTTCTTTTCTTTTTTTGGAGTACGGCGGTTTTGTGATGCAGGTATAACATCTAAAAATTCATTACTTGCATCAGAATTATCACCATAATTATCACTCAATTCCCCCTCTTCATCAGAGCTATATTCCACGTATTGGTCCATGGCAAACAGCCGATCGGTTGTCCAAGCGCCATTAATTGCAATCAGAGCAAAAAGCATCAATTTCTTCATCACCTTCTCCTTGAATTTTAACCTCCACAAACCAACTTACCAACGACTTGAGCTTTTATTTGAGCTTAAAATACCATAAAATGCTCTTCAATTTTTATCAACTTTTTTGAATGTTTTTATTATTGTCCTAAGATGTTTTTCCAAGCAACCGCCTCTGCTTGTTGATGAACCCAACCACTTGCTTGCTCTTTGGCAACTTCTTCGGAAAAATGCTGCGCAAATGCAAACAATGCTTCTTGCTTAATACACGTGAGTGGATTTGAAAAAATTAAATAGATAAAGTGACTATGCATCTTTTCAAAATTTTGAAGGACGCACGATGCTAAAAAGTTTGCGGTGTCTTCAGACGATGCGGCAAGGCCTGCAAGGACTATTGGAGAATAGACAAAACCAACACCGTCAAATTCTCTTATTCTCTTATTGATATCTTCCCAAAGAGCCTCTTCAAATGCGCGATCCTGAGCAACCATCTTTAATGTTTTACACACTTTGTAACAGCAACTTAACTTTCCTCTTCTCATACCTATTTCATGCACATCATTTTGACTGTGCAGCTCACCATCATCTTCTTCAAATCGTTGGTCCGAATCGGGGCAAAAATCTTCTCGGCCTAAACCAACCACCTGGCGTTGTTCTATGATATTCCAATGAAAATATCCCTTCACCAAAACTTGAAGTATTAATTTAATTGAGTAGCAACTCAAATGATGATAGCCCAAATAATATGCTGAAGCAGTTTGAATGTTCAATGCATGAATCGAATAATAATGTGTTTGTAGGCTCTGAGCATAAGCTTGATGTTCAAATCGACCTTGAATTTTCCCTAAGAGGGCAAATGATTCCTGTCTGTGCTCTTCAAGTAATGAACTTAACCGAGAATGCTCTTTCCAGGATTCTATATATTTTTCATAATTTATTTGAAAAAGCATTGAAGCCGCAAGCATACGACAAAATTTTACAAAATTGTGATCATGGACAATCCCGGAAGTATCAATATCTTGATCATCAGTCATAGACTTACTCATTTCTTCTGCCAACACGCAAAGCTGATCAACCCACTCATTCATACTCAAAGGCGCTGCCATATTGTGCTCATCATAAACACTATTAATATTTGCTTCATGTTCTTCCCAATTGCAGGGCTCTTGAGCTCCGTACCGTGCAGCAAGATCAAGAACTGCTACTGTATAAGCATGAGACACCGGATTTGGTAAGCCATCCACAATAACAGCCTGCGCAGTTTTAAGAAAACCTCCAATGAACACAAATACTATAAATAAATAAAAATGCTGCACGATATTCATGACGACCCCTTGTTAAGCAGATAATTCCCCTGAGAACTTGGAAGCTAGTGTAGGCATGACGCATTACCAAAAGTCAATTATTTACAGAAGAGTAACAACAGACTTTTGCTCGAAAGAACTATTTACTCATTGCAGAATAAAATTATTTGGTGCTAGACTCATTTCACCTATAAAAAAATAGATTTATCAAAGGAGATTGCAATGTTACAAAAGATATCTTTATTCACGCTTTTATGTGCGCCTGGAATACTATGTGCAGATGAAATCATGGAGCTCAAACAACCCACACCAGGAGCTATCCAAAATATCGATCGGGCACCTCAAGTGATAAAGGTTCGTGAGTCGACCATTACTCATCAAAATTATATTTTCACGCATTATAAGTTGATAAAACAATCTGGACCACAATTTCACCAGATCCCAAATACTGCTGAAATAAGCTTTGAAACACCTACGCGTCTTGGCCGAGGCAAAGCAACAATCATGTTTGATCCATCATATGCGGGATACGCAACTGCACATATTCATGATCTGGAAGTTAGCCAAGACCATCAAGATGTTATTCGTGCACTTCATAGCTACTTAAAAATTCATTTTACGATGAGCACTCTCATATGGCACGTTTCTGAAAAAAATAAATTGGTGTATGATGCTTGCAAAGAACTCAATTATGAAATAGCAACCAAATCGATTATTGAAGAAAATCTATCAAATAAAACAATCTAACGGGGCAAATAGATCAATAAAAATGCTTAATTTCAGATAATAATGGAGTACCCATGAAAAAAAATATTTCGGCTCTTTTTTTAATGTTCATGATAGCTTTGCCAATACAGGCTATGAAGCTTTCACTCAACCCTTCAGAGAGTCGAACAACAACTTACATCAGTAATACGCTCTTTAGAGGATATTATTTTGCCAGGTATCGTCTTGATGATGCTCAAAATGAATTTAAAATAAACATAGAAACCGATCGACGCGTTGGTCGAGGCTCACTTGTTTGTGCTAAAAAATGTAATGACGGAAATTCAATATGCGAGATTTCTGAAATGATAATCACTCAAGATCATACAGAATTATTGCCTCTTCTTGTTGAATTTTTAAGTACTCAATTTGCATGCACCAAGTGCATTATTCATATCACACCCGAACAAGAAGAACTTGTTCATGCTTGCCTTCAAGTGGGCTTTACGGTACCAGATAAAGAAACGGCCGCAGACAATATTTTAATCTATTCGCCACGACGCAGCTCTGTATAAAATCAAGCCGCGTGAAGATTAGATTGTGCAAAGGTTGCCTGTATGGCTTCATGTAAGCTTTTTGAATGTGGCTCCGTTGTTTCAAACGCTTGACTGCTCTTAAATGGCTCAACAAGAAATTCAACTTCTTTAACGAGCTTATCAACTTTTTCTTGTAAATATGCTCGCTTGGCAACATCAATTTTTTCTTTGCAAAGTGGCATAAGCCCATGAAAAATAACATCGAGCTTTGTGCTGGCTTTTTGAGCTGCAACCAGATGCATTGGATCGACACTCGCTTTCATGGACTCAATCAGCTGCTCCTCGTTGCTTACACAAGAAGCAATCTCAAGTTGATCATCATCGCTTTCAGATCCATCTGAAAAATAAAGCGCTGAAGGTAAATTTTTATACGCAGCCAAATAATCACGTTGTGACGTATCCAAGAAATAAACGATTCCTTGTTGATCAAGCACAATGTTATCACTATGCGTGTCTCCGTACTGAACAGCATCAATGATATCAACGGTTTCTTTAAACTGCTCATATGAAAAGTCATCAAATGATTTTTTTTGATCAAGATCAAGATACGGTTCGACAACCAGATAGTTGTAATCACTCAGCTCTTTTGGCGCACCCGGAACATGAAAGAGATATTCATCAACGGCTTTAACACTTTTAACTCCCGCTTGATGAGCATATTCATTAATGCGGTCGGCACCTTGAGCTCGTGATATATTTTCCAGCGGCTTATCAACCACCGCTCGTGTTACTTCATGAAATCGGCCAGGCGCTTTGACAACAAAGTTACCCAATTGCTCCGGACAACGCATAACCAAAGAGTTACTTCCCGTGGCAGTACGCTCAAATCCAAGATCGGTAAGACGTTGTTCAAGCTCTTTTTCAGTCAAGGTAAAAAGTGAAGGATCAAGCTTATGGGTTTTGAAAAATGATTTAAAGAGTTGCTTTGATGATGCAGGCAGAGCATGGCGCTGTAAAAATAACTGCTGATCATTAATGCCAACTCGGTTTTTTACTAAAATGGTTGAAAACCCAAGAGTTCCAGCAATCATACCCAGCGTCAAAAACACAGGGAAAACATACGATCTATTGATAAAATTCATAGATACAACCTCCATTACCTGGTTAACTATTATTTTCAATATAAAATATATAATAAAAAAAATCAAACGGGTTGTTTTCTGCCTGAATTGCAAGAAAGCTGTGTTTCGAGATGAATTTAGGTGTAAATCAAGAAAAAAGCCCCTATTGAGGGGCTCCAGAATTATATTCAAAAATTAGTAAAAGCTATTGGTTCTGCTCTAAGTTCTCAACCAACTGAAACTTATTGCCATCTGAGTCAACAAAAAGAGCCATTTTTACAATGCCAGGGATCTCAATGATCTCGCTTGCAAAGACGACTCCCTTGGCTTCTAGTTCGGCCTTGGTCTGCTCCATATCATCAACAGTAAAAGTCATAACAGCGTTTTGACCAGGCTTGATCGTACAGCCATCATTGGGCTTGCTCCCGCCAACGCCTAAAAGCATACCACCATCTTGGCCGCGTAATTCAAGCCAGCTAAACTGTTCATTACCACCAGATACGGTCAATCCAAGGGTATCAACGAAGAATTTTTTTGCTTGAGCAAAATCGGAAACAGTGATCCAAGCCAAGTCTATTTTTCTAATCGCCATGCTTTTTCCTTATACAAAAAGATCCTTATTCAAATCAAACAGCCAACAGTAATTCTAATTATGAATTATTAAGCAGTAGTGTCAAACATCAAAAAAGCCTCGAGTTTTTATACCCGAGGCCTGAGTACTTTTATTTAAGACTTAATTTACTGATTCGTTATTTTCTCATAACCAGGTTCACGGAAGTTACTTGCAAATAAGTTCTTAATCCATTTTACAAAAGCATTCTGCTTTTGATCTCCGGACAATGAAATTTCTTTACCCACTGAAGTCTGGTCATCGCACACCATTTTCTCGCTATTCTTTACCTCATAAGCGCTGACACGAAGCATTTCTTGGCTTTGGGCATCAAGCTTATAATATTGGTCTCTGGTTATGGCAAAGCGTCGTATTTCAGCATATTTTCCAGCACAGCGATCGTACAACATTGTTGATGTAAAACCGATATCTCTCACGCGCTGGGCACCTGAAACATTGCTTCTTTTATCAAGTATTATTTTATCAAAGCCCAAATAAGAAAAGCCTTCGCTTAAAATAACGAACATCGCCTGCTCAAAATAATTCCCTTTTGAACAAAACTCCTGTAAAAATTCGCAGACAATAAGACCCTCATTTCTATCCGTAACAGCATCAAACCCACAATAACCTATCACTTGGCCAGGCGTATCGTTACTTCCCTTGAGGTAAACTACCCACGGTACAACAGAACCGGTTAAACGCTGAGCAACTAAAGCAGCAAAAAATTCTTTGGTATAAGCCCCAAACAATGGCGCCAACGCTTGTGCATGCTCAACACCCAGTGGGCACAGAACAAGTTTTTCAGTCTCAATTGCAGGCTGCCCAATGAAATATTGCTGCAATGGGGTAAGTACACTATCCTGCTGCTTCATTTTAAAATCAGATGCGAGCACATATCCTGGAGCCTCGTTTCCAGAAAGTCCATTACCCTCTAAATAATCTGGCACCTGTGAAAAATAAGCCGCAGGAGACAGCTGCTCTCCTGGCTGAAAAACGCCAAATGCTGGGCACGATTGATAGGCTAATGGCGCCTGCTCCTGATTAAACTGCAGACTATTTCCATCATGATAATCATGCAAAAGTGGAACCTGATCATCACCAAATCCCGCAACACAAACAGAACCCCATCCACTCAATAGAACCACCCCAAGCAGTAACATCATTTTTGAATCCATCATAACTTCCCCTTACTCTGTTATGGGACAAACAAATAATACTGATCAGAGTAAACCAGAAATAAATAAGCAGTTGCAAGAATGCACAAAAGAATTTTTTGTCCGGAAAGAGGCGAAAATAACGGGATAACTTCAACATTACCAATTGTCTACAATTTGCTTTTCATCATCTCAAGGACCTCCTGGAGCTTATACTTGAAAAAAGCACTATCCAATGCTACAAAAGTCTCTTTTCTTCATTAATAGTTCGTGCTATAGGGGAAATTGGATGAGATATTCATCATCGAAATATGCAAACTCTATTTTGTGAACCATTATTTTTTTATGGGTGTAGCTAATTTGTTTTTCAAAACACCTAATTGATTTTTTAAGACAACAAGCTTTTCCTTGAGCATGATAAGCTGTTCCTTAAGTTCAAAAAGTTTTATTCCTAGCTCAGAATTTTGGTAAAAATAAAGATTAACAGGAAAGGGCTTTTGATAATCCTTGTAAAAAGAATCTTTTAGAACCGAATCTTGAAAATATTCAGTTCCATGATCAAGTACTTTTTCAGCTTTATTCGGCTCTACATTCACATTCCAAAGCGAATCATAAAAATACCAATCGTTGCCGTAACGAACAAGCGCGGCAACATGATCATGAGAAGGAGACACCATGTGCGCCACAAGTTCGTACCCGCCCAGGGAAATGGGCTTATCAGTAATTTGAAAATATCGTGCAAGTTGAGCTCTTTTAAGATTAAAAGTTTTTTTGATGATATACAAAAAAAGCTGATTAACTCGTTCATGATCACTCATTGTACTTTTTTGCGATGGATAGTAGTCCAGCAAAATCTCTCCATAAACATATAATCGATCTCTTCGTGCCTCTAATTCTGCTTTTTTAATTGGATCAAGCTCTGCATGAGAAGCATCACCTGCTTTTGCAGATTCACCGAAAATATCCCACGTAACTACGGAGCGAGGATCTAATTCAGGTTTTTCTTGAATACTGACTCCGTAATACGATTTTTTATGCGAAAGAAAAAGATCGCCTGTTTTGTCATAAATGGTGTTATAAAGCTCTTTTGGAAAATTTTTTGTGTTTTTTTTAACAGACATCTCATCAAATGTCTTCTTGATAAGACGAGAAAACTTAAGAGCTTCAGAGTCGTTGCCTTTTTGTTGTGGTAATTTTGCCAGAAGATTACGTAATGGTTCAAGTCGATAAGCACACTGTAAATATGATGTCAACCAACATGCGTTTCCATAACCAAATGCATCTCCGTTATCAAAATTATAAGGTCGTGCTGGCTCTTTTGATAAACAGACTGTACTTATGCTCAGTGCACAAAATACAAGCAACGACATAAACAATCGATTATACCTTGTGGCAACCATTCCAATCCCCCCTTTTTGCTCAATACAAAAATTTTCTTGTGTTCTCAGCTTAACGACTGACCACTATGAAAATAAAGAGCTCGATTCTTTTTTAAAGGGAAACCTTGAAACGGCAGCATAACGATCAATAGACCAATCTGCTGTATCAGGTGCACCATGAAAAATAAAAAATGATGCGTAGCCGGTGAGCAACGGGCTGGCAACCGTTGTCACAAGTTTGCCATCAAACCATCGCGCAAGACCTTCACTCTGATGCAAATCTTCAAGCATTTTACCTTGGTGCTGATGCCCACGAATAACGGTTTGCAACGTCCATGTATCAGTACTATTGAGACGTAAAAAGTAGTTTGTTGCTTCTGGACCACAATTAAAATGTGCATAGCTCCAAAGCACATGCAGGTCGTCTCGACCGCCAAGACGTTTATTATTTTCTTGATCGGTAAAAGAGTTCCATGAGAAACCTAAACGAATATCCCCAAGGTTCATAGTTGATTTCAAATCAAGATCTTGAAACAATGTTGGAAGTGCATTGATAATTTCTCGCTTATAAAGCCACGTAAGCATTTGGATGGTAAACCAGTTATGGCCATTAATAACATGTTGTTCCATTTTTGCTTCTTGCAAAAGACTGTTTTCTAAGTTTTTTTCTTGCCCACTTGATGCTCGCAGCACAAGATCTTTTAGTTTTATCAATTGCTCTTTTGACTGGCTATCAGGCAACTGCTCAAGTATGCTGGAGCGCTTGAGTTTTGTGATCAATTCAAAGTGCGCACTGCTATCCAAAAAAGTACTCGCGTTATAACCATGCTCAAAACCTGCGTGACAAAATTGAATGCCGTTCACCAAACCATCTGTGCTTCGTATCCCTCCAAAAAGGGCCACTGGCAGGTGATCATACAAACAAAATATTTTTTTGGAGGTTACCGGATCAATATCTGGATATTTTTTGGAAAGCTCTTTTCGAAACGTTTTATTTACCGCTGCATCTTCATGATTTCCACGCAGTAAAAAAACATGCCCTGGGTTTTGATTGTGCAACTTCATGAGTAAATAAAGCAGCTCTGTGCCATGCTGTTCTTTATCAACAAAGTCACCCAAGAAAACACAGTAAAAATCTTTTCGAGTAATAGTAAACTGCTCATCAAGATAGCCATCTCGTTGTAACTGCACAAGCGATTCAACAACCGTACTGACACTTCCATGCAAGTCCCCCCACACTGCAATATGTGCATCGCTTGGAAAAACAAACTTTTCAACGTAGGGGAAAAATTGGTTTGAAGATTTGTAGTCATCTGAAAGCACAAAAGTATCAACGTTAAACCAGTACTGGTCTGGCATTGTTCTATCAAGCCAAAGATCTGTATTACCCATGCTCTTGGCTTTTGTATCAACAAACAGCCTGACTTCATCAAGTACATGCTCAAAATCGAGTGTAAATTTTTTATTTGCTTGGTACGTTTGAACAAATTCAGCAACTGAAGAACATGCTCGACGTTGCTCAACTGCTTGATCAAACCGAATATTTATACACAACTTCACACACAAGATACTCAGTGTAAGAGCTATGAGACAAAGAATGTGTTTTCGTTTAAAAAAAAACTTTTTCATAAACCTATTTTTCTATGAGACAAAATTGCATTAACGTCTTTTCAATGATTTTTGTCTTTGACCATCTCAAGAACCCCTTGGACAGTATACTCAAAAAATGCGTTGCTCACAGCAGCAAAAACTTCTTTGCCCCACAAATAGTTTCTCCCGTGAGGAAGGTCTGTCAGAATCGCAATGCTCGATTGAGAAGATTTCTGAAAAATAGCATAAAAGGTCTCGAGCGAGCAATAGACATCTTCACGCCCTTGAAAGAAAAGAATAGGAGTATCTAACTTTTGCAACATTTCCTCAAGCGATAGAGCTTTATCAAGCTCAACACCAGCAACAAATCCTGTCAATTTTTGCACAAAGTCTTGAAACCATTCTTGCTGGGTAAGCCATGGAACCCATGAGCGAGGATTGTGTGTTGTGCAGGTGAGAGAAGGATACTGCGCAATTTTTCTGACCACACTTGTAAGTGAAGGCCAACAGCCATCAAGAATCAGTTTGTCAAAAAGCCCGGGTTGTTGATAAGCGGCCTGAACAAAAATTGGAGCGGAATAGCATTGAGCTACGCCGAACACTTTTTTATAGTCTTTAAAAATCCGCGCTTGGTCAACTACGGCGCACACTTCTTGTGCTTCCGCAAGCCCTAATTTGGTTATTTGCAAATCAAACATAAAAAGTTGATACAAAAGAGTCCCAAACCATTTACTTGGTTGAACTGGATAGGGATGCGACACATGAAAGCCCTGCCCACGATAATCAAAGGTGATGATATCGTAATCTGGAAAAAGTTTGAGATAGGAAATCATCTTTTGTTGCGGAACCGGCAATCCCGGACCAACCACAATAAGCTTATCGCTTGATCGATCAAAGTAGGTATAGGGAATTGATGTACCATCATCCGTTGTTACTCGGCCAGCATGCGAGTTGGGCTCTTGATCCCACGCAGCACAGAGTTGTTCTTTGTTGCGTAAAAAATCAGATGAAAAACAACGAGCTGTTGGTTCTTGATTGAGATACGAATACTCTTGTTGCATGCGCTGAATTACTTCAGGAGCAATCACTGCTTCTTGGTTATGCGTCAGCACTGAAAATTGAGCCTGTAATAATTGAGGAAGGAAAACTATTAACAAGATAAGGGATATACTTTTTTGTTTTAAAAATTTTTTTTTCATGCAATCAAAATATCTTAGTGAAAACTGAGCCCTCAATTTAAGCGGGGCCCAGTTCTTAATTTTGTACTTATAAACTACTTATCCTCTTATTCAAATTCAATCTCATTAAAAAATGCTCGAGCTTGTTCCAAAATTTTCTTACAAATTGCTTCATCAAGCTCTTTGGAATCAACATTCTCTTCATAGCTTCCCGCTATTACAATTTTATCATCATGAGGAGTTAGAGAGGTGAAAATCCCATCTTTTTTATCCAAATCACCTGCAATGTAATTGATCCCTTCTTGTGGAGCAAGCAACACCGTGTGACCACGAATTGGAAGCAAGTCTTGATCTGAAAAAAGATCCCGCGCGCCATATCCGGTACAATTAATGATTATTGATTCTGAAAGCTGAGTAACTTCATCTTTTGTCTGAAAAATTTTGTAAATAAATTGTGCACCCTTTTGCTTTGCTTTTTCAAATAAATCATCAAGATACTGAGTTGTTTGTACAACCAATGTTTTATCTTCTACAGCTTTGATTCCAGGACGAATTTTAAAATCAGCAATATATTTAACCCCACCAAACTCTGGCTTTTTTTCATGTGCATATTTTTCAAAGCGTACACGTGAAATATCATGCATTTTTTTAAGTAATACTTGATCTTGACCTTCTCCCAAACCAAATGGACGAATGGCTCCTGAGCCCACACTTGCTGTTATATGAGGTGGAAAATCTTTGGCATAGATATTAACCCTATATCCTTTATCAAGAAGCACATGAGCAACGCTTAAGCCGATAATTCCGGCACCAACAACTGCGATAGGCTGATCAGCTATAGAACGTGTTTCTACACGCTCTTGTTCCAGAAGCTCAAGAACGTGCTCTGCGCAACCCCAGGATAAGGTAATCCCAGATCCACCATGCCCGTAGTTATGAATAATTATTTTGTCTTTTACATGCTCCGTTTCTAACCTAACACCAGATATTCGACAAGGCCGAATGCCCATACTATAGCCAATAATTTGATCATCTGAAAGATTTGGTTTTTTACACTGGACAGGAAGTTTACGCTTTGGCACAGCATGATTAGATGCTGGAATACATGATCCAATAGACAGTAAAGAAACAATCGCACATAAAACTTTCTTCATTATTATTCTCCTTCATGACTTATGACCTATAAAAAAAGCCCCTGGAAAATCCAGAGGCCCTTAATCTAACACATTTTGTACACGGAACTGAATCAATCTCTTCGTTTGCCGAGCAATTGAAGGAGGAACAAGAAAAGATTTATAAAATCAAGGTAAAGCGTCAAAGCACCGAGCAAAGCAACTTTTTTTTCTAACTCACCCTGCCCAAGCATCTGAAGCCCCATATATTTTATGCGTTGTACATCATACGCAACAAGGCCGGTAAAAACGGCAACGCCTAAAAATGAAAGTATATACCCAAACATGTTGCTTCGTAAAAAGATGTTAACCAGCGATCCTATAAGCAAGCCAATTAAACCCATAAACATGATATTACCAAAGCTGCTCAAGTCGGCCCCGGTTGCATAGCCATAGAGCGCCATGGTGCCAAACATGCCAACGGTAATACCAAAGACCATGTAAATTGAGCCCATTTGATAAACAAAGAAAATAGACGAAAGCGTTAGGCCAAGAAGCGCTGAATAGACAATAAAGGTGATTGCAGCCGTTGCAAAACTCATTTTATTAATAAAAGCAGAGAGTGCAATAACCAAAAGTATTTGCGCAACAAACAAGCCAATAATAATAAGCTTACTGCTCATGATTGCTGCAAAAAGTGGTGGATATGCATACACACTATACGCGGTTGTAGCAGTTACAAAAAGACCGCTCGTCATCCAGGCATAGACTTTATACATGAATGAAGAGACACTTCGGTTTTGTGAATAATCGGGATTCATCATCAAGGACTCCTTAGGTAATTGGGTCAGACAATCATCCTGCGGCATGGCAGGCACTCCGCTATTCTAGCACAAAGGACTTTTGCGCACAAAAGGTTGCATATTCAGCAAAAAGAGCCGGGGTTTAATCCGGCTCTTCGTAGGTTCATATCAATCACAAATTACTTATGCCGCAACTGCAGCGACAGGAGCGCCGGCTGGCAGAGCAACAGCATTACCCTGTTTGCGCGCTCGAGCACGTTGATACTCAGTTGTCTGCTTATCTTTTTCGATTTGCTTAATCTTTTCATTAATCACGTAGTCAAAGACTTCGCGTGTTATAAAAAGGTTGCCGGAGCGATAGGTCGCTAAGCGAACTTCTGCGATAAACTGATCTATATCACGACCCGAGAATCCATCAATACGTTGCGCAACATTACGCAAGTAGCTTTCATTAACATCGTCTGCAAAGGTAAGCTGGTAGGTAACTTGGGTACCATCTTCTCTGACCACTTCACGAATATCATCGATGATGTATTTATCAATCTTCTTTTGCATAATCTTGAAACGCTGTTCAAGTGCAGGAAGCATAAATGGAATTTTTTTATGAATACGGCTTCTGACGGCACCATCAAGTTCGTCTTCATAGTTTGTTGCCAAAATGATCATAAATTTATCTGATGATGCACCGGTTCTGGACAAGAATGCGTTCACCAAATTCACACCATCTTTATCAAGCGTTGAGCGGTCACGAAAACAAGCGTCAGCTTCGTCGATGAAAATAATCAATCCACGCTCACTTGCCTCGGCCCAATCAAAAAGCTTATGCATTTCAGTAATGCCTTCGCCACCTTTAAACTGGCTAAAGTCTGCACCAGACATAATTGCATAATCCATGTCTGCATAATGCGCAACCGTTTTTGCAAACTCGGTTTTACCGGTTCCTGGGGGACCGTAATAGAGCATATTTTGATAGGTGAGGCCATATTCACGAACAAGCTTGGTATCATCTGCAAGGGCATAAACTTGTTTTTCAATTGCCGGCTCAAGCACGATGTCGGTCAATTTTGCTTCAGGTGGCAAGTTGAATCCAAAAACACGCTGAAGCTCAAGCCATACACTGACTCGTGAAGATTCACGAACGAGCGCCGGTTTGCCCATGCGCGCATCAACATACTGGTAACCAATTTTTGCGGTGTAGTAAGCCCCAACAACACCAAGGGTGGTTCCTGCAAGCGCAGCTGCCCATGTTGCTAACACTTTAGGATCTTTGAGTGTTTTTAACCATGCTTCAAGCTCTGCAAGCTTTCGCTTATTAGCAACAATGCCTCTCACCATCTCCCGATCGCGTATCTCCGCGCGTCGATGTTCAGCGCCCTGCTCATTGATAAGAAGCGTTGCCGCTTGACCAAAAGTATTACCAACAGTATTGGCAAAGTTATTAAGTACATTCTCCTGTCCCTGCATTCTTGCTATTTCAGCTTGACGAACTGCAATACCAGGATGATTTACGTTAATTGCTGCTAACTCATCAATTTCACGCATAAGTTGATGATGCCGAACTTGGTTTGAGACAAAATTACGTTCTACATCTCGCCGTCCAGCTTCAGCCCGAGCATTAATCCAGTCTGCAACCCTTTCACCAGTATAACGCATGGCATTCACCGTTTGAGCAACGTAAAGCATGCCAACTACTATAACCATTATACGAATATACTTTGATCTCAACACTCGTCTTAACATAGAAAAACTTTCTTATATTTCTGCAACTCTTTTTCAACTATTGTTCACTATTATTCAACTGCATAAATTGCTTGGATACCCTGATATACTGCTATTCCACTCGTTATAGCTGCAGGCAACATCAACAACATTTCAATCCAAATTGTGCTCCAAAATAAACAATTTCCTTTGAACCGAACCCATTGCATAAAGGGATAATCGTAGCTTTCTATAATTAACTGCTTAAGTCGTTCTGCTGCCAATTTTTGCTGCTCTTGATTTTTACCGATTTTTGTACGTGCAAAGCAGTTTATCACTGCACATAGTGTATCTTTATTTTTATTAATAAATGCTTTCGTTTGACCTTGAAAATAGGACTTTGTCTGCCTAGAAAAACGAGCAAGAACCAGTGAATTTTTAAGTAATTCAAAATAAGAACTATTTAAAAATGCATAATTATAACCAGTAAATAAGAGTGCATATTTGCGCACCGTTGGTAAATTTTCTGTAATAATTGAAGATTCACCACCGAGTACCCAGCCATCAACTAAAGACAAAGTTCCCGTCAAAAGGGGATTACTAGTCTGAGCATGCTCTTGTGTGTTTTCAGTGAAAAGCTCAAAAAAACCCGTCCACGGTTTATTCAGAGTTTGTTTTTTTATACTTCGATAGCATTCAGAGACAAGAAAATATAACCCAAAAAGGATTATGACTTTGAAAGTGGTCTCTTCATTTGGGCTGAAAGCTTCTATGAAAGCTTCTTGAACGAGCTGTTGTGCGTTATTACTCCAAAGCAGCTCACCATCTTCATCCTGCTCCACACAAACAAGCGTATCAATGATCTGTTGAACTTTATGATCAAAATCAGCAAGGACGCTTTGAAAATAATATTTCTTAAGCTGTTTCAAAAATGCATAATCTAGACCGCAACGAGCAGTCATAAACATAACTTGAAAAAGATTATGGCCAGTAATCTGAAACGTTTCATTGATGATTTTATCATCAATGCGATGCTCATAACCTCGATAAGGACGTCTATCATCCAAAAGAGCTCCAAGACGCCTGTCTAAATCATCTAAATTAACCTCAGGCAATCCTACTTCAAGAAGAACCTTATTTTGAAAATCGGCAAATGGTCGAGGGTCTTGCGCAGCTAAATCATTAACCAGTCGCTCCATCTCTTGCCTAAGACGCCCCATTTCATCATCACCAATTGCCTGATTTTGTATGAAGTCTTGGCATTCTTGAGCTATCGCATCAAATTCAGCTCTATCAGCAGCTGACAGATTAATGTTTGATTGATTATCCATTCCATGTGCGGTATTCATAAAAAATGCGTACCAAAGCACAAGTACAAATAGCTTTATATTTATGAAAAGTTTTTTTTGCATAACATCTCGTTTACAACCAGAACGCTGTTTTTCAATTTTATAGCGTGTTAAATAACACAGGCCGACCTATTCTACTTAGAAAAAAAACCCTGTCAAGAAATAACCCATCAACCGCGTAACTCAAATAGAAAATAAAAAAGCTCAAATTATTATTCAAAAATAACTTGAGAATGATACACTCTTCATAACATTAATACTTTTTTAACTCTTACCAGGGGTGCCTAACGGCTGAGAAAGCGCATGCTTAACCCTTAAACCTGATCTGGATAATGCCAGCGCCCTTCGATACACCCGCCTACGTCCTTCGAACTTCAACGGGCACTCAGGATGAGCGGTTCAAGGAAAGAAATTATAGGAAGCGTAATGAATCAAGCATTTAGATCACAATTCAATACCACTGTTGTGGGAAGCCTGGCTTACGAGCTTCTCGTCTTAGCACACTCAAGTGCAATTTTGAGTATCTTTGGGCTAGAAACGTATGGACTGCTGGGCAGCCTGCTGGGCATTATCCATATAGTCACTCACATTGCCGACCTGGGCATGACCAACTCAATCACCCCGTTTCTTCAAATAATTGTCCAGAATAAGCAGAATTGGCGTTTTTTGCTCATACAAAGAACTTTATTGCCCCACTTACCCTTTGTGGTACTGACAAGCGTCGGCGCTTTGATCTTTTGTTTCCACAGTTCACTTGGTCAAAATATCAATCCTATCCTGCTCATCATAATTTTAATGTTGATTGTTCTTGAAACGATTCAGTCATTCATGCGACAATTGCTCTATGCTCTTTTTAAAACAAAAGCCATTATTACCACAGAACTTGGGTTGCTCATTCTGCGTATTAAATCAATATGGGGATTGCACTTTTTGACTCAATACCAGATCACTATTTCACTCATCATGTGGTCACACCTGGCAAGCGCACTTATTTGTCTAACTATTTTTTATCTGCTTCTCAGGCAAAGCTATCAACAACTTCCTGACAGCGATCTGGACATTCCCACAAACTTTGGCTGGCGCTTGGCACGTAACCGAGCATCGAACTATCTCCTTCGTCTCAGCAGAAATATTTTTGCTGTCCATTTCTTAACACCGCTCTTTGCTTTTCAGTTCGGTTTAAAAACAGCGGGTCTCTTTTTCTTTGCCAGTAAGTTAGCAAAAATTGTCTCTGCAGTTGTTAAACTTTCTATTGGTTATTCAGGAAATGGCCTGCTTGCACGGGTGAAAAATCAGGATCTTGAAACTAAATGCGCTGTATTTACACAGCTAGCCTCAAAGCTTTTTTCCATCGTTATCCCTGCTGGTATGCTTTTTTTCCCACTCTGCATTGGAGGGCTACATAGTGGATACCTACAAAGCACTGCAATCCACATATCTCTGCTCTGTCTACTTTTTTTGATTATCACTTTTTTTGAATTTTTCTTCATGCTCTACGAGCAATGGTACATTCTTGAAGAAGCTGCGCACCACTTATGCATTATTAAATTAATTGAGCTCACAGCATTTTTTATTATTTTTAGATACTTTTTGTTCTCTGCACCTGAATTTTTAGTAATATTGATTGTAATGCGCACATTACATTTTGGGTTCATTGCAACTCATGCCTATAGAACATGGGGTATAACCCTGGTTCATAAATTTGATCTACAGTCATACACGTGGTATGCAGCATTCAGCTGCCTATGTTGGTATTTCTTGTATTGAAAAATACTCGACAAAATTTATAAACTAATAAAACAAACACAAATGCGTGACCCGCATAATTTTGCCGCCACCAAGCGATGGCTCCCATCAAGCTTAATTTTTCGCGCACGTCCACTCTGATCATGGACACAGATGACACAAATAGGGCTTACCAAATCTTGTGTTGTCATATGATAATAAACACTATCAACATCTTCATTTTTTTGACGCGGCTTATCGTTTGTAGGATAAAATTCTTCAGGACTTTTTGCATGAGCGTAACGCACAAGGCGGTGGTTTTCAACCTGCAGCTTAAGGAAATCGTCCACCGTCATGATGCAATATTCCATCTGCTCACATGCTGCAATAAATTCGCATTGTTCACTTGCTGGCTTTATGTGTGGCCGAAAATCTCTGTCCCAAATAGTCCAACTATCTTGCAACGTTTTATCTGAAAGTTTACTCTGCCATGAAATTTCGTGCGGTTGGCACGGTAGTACCTGAAGCATAGAAGAAATACAACATGCCCATACAAGAAATATGAACCAACGTAATTGCTTCCACATAAATTCCCCTTCAACTTTATTATCGCCAAAGGGGAACTATGATTACTATGATCTACAAAATTAAATTTTTTCAGCTTCTTGTATCTCTTTCAGAGAACATTTTTTTTGAATAGCCTGAGTAACCCACAGCCCAACTTGATGATGCGCATCTCGAAATGGCACACCCTGTAAAACTAAGGATTCGAGTATTTGAGTTGCATCTAAATACCCAGACTTTGCGCGTTTGCTCATGACATCGATATTAAAATGCGTTGCCTCTAAAAATGGGGTAATAATTTCTAGGCATTGAGAAAGGGTATTCACGGTATCAAAAAAACCCTCTTTATCCTCTTGCATATCTTTATTGTAAGCTAATGGCAAACCCTTCATGATCGTTAAAATTGCCATAAGATGTCCAAAAACACGGCCGCTTTTCCCTCGAATAAGCTCTAAAACATCGGGGTTCTTTTTGTTGGGCATCAACGAAGAGCCGGTTGAAAAAGAATCATCCAAGGTTAAAAAATTAAATTCCTGCGTTGCCCACAGAATCAAATCTTCGCACATGCGTGATAAGTGCATCATCACTATTGATGCAAAACTGCAAAACTCTACAACATAATCTCGGTCACTCACCGCATCGAGTGTGTTTTCTATAATGCCATCAAACATCAATTCATCCGCAACGCTTTTCCTATCTAAGGGCAAGCTGCTCCCGGCAAGCGCACCTGCTCCCAAGGGAGAAAAATTCATTCGCACACACCAGTCATCCAGACGACTCAGGTCACGTTTAAACATTGCGCAATATGCACCAAAATAGTTCCCCAATGTAATAGGCTGAGCCTGTTGAAGGTGCGTATAGCCCGGCATAGTATCATTTTTGTGTTTATTCATAAGATGTTCTAACGCATTAACCAAACAAGTAATTTGTTTTTTTATGGTTACACCAGCATCACGAGCATAGAGCCTCAGGTCAAGCGCGACCTGATCATTTCTGCTTCTTCCCGTATGCAATTTTTTACCGGTATCACCAATTTTATTGATCAAAACTTGCTCAATAAACATATGAACATCTTCACTGTTTTCATCTAAGGGGTGCAAACCATTTTTAATTTCGGCACAGATTTGAGTGAGTGCATCACAAATATCTTGTGCTTCTTGATCAGAAATTAAGCCCTGCTTACCAAGCATTTTTGCATGCGTTTTGCTTCCCATAATGTCGTATTCATACAACACATGATCAAAAGCGAGCGATGCATTAAACGCACAAACTCTTGGGTCTAAAGGTTTTTTAAATCGACCGCCCCAGGTTTTATTGCTCATTGTTACCTTCCCTTTTTCCCCTATGAACCATTCCATAGACCTGCGCTGAAAGCGCAAATAAATTTATAAAACCCTGCGCATCGGCCTGGTTGTATATTTCATCTTCTTCAAATGTTGCAAGCGCTGGGCTATGAAGACTGTATGGTGAGGTGATGCCTGCAAAAACAATATTGCCTTTATAAAGCTTTAACGTAACGCATCCTGTTACATGCTTTTGAGCCACTTCAAAAAAAGCATCCAGAGCCTCTTTACTCTGAGAAAACCAACGTCCTTCATACACGATATTTGCATAACTTGCTTTAAGCGATTGTTTGAGATGCAACATATCTTTGTCTAAACACAATGCTTCAAGTATGTGATGTGCTTTATAAATAATTGCCGCACCGGGTGCTTCGTAGATACCTCTGATCTTCATACCAACTAAACGATTTTCAATAATATCTGCAACACCAATACCGTGCTTACCACCTATCGCGTTGAGTTCTGCCAGAAGAATAGCTGAATTCTTCTTCACACCGTTCAGCGCCACAGGCACACCCTGTTCAAAATCAACAGTAATTATTTCAGAATCATTGCACGCTTGCTCAAGCGAAGATGTCATAAGAAGAACGTCTTCAGGCTGTCCAGACGTAAGGTCTTCAATATTTCCACCTTCGTGAGAAATGTACCAGATATTATGGTCTCGTGAGTAAGGGCTTTTTGGTTTACTTTCGTGCAAACCATTGTGTGTGCTCAAAATTTCAATACCATGCTTTTGAGCATAACGCAGCGCATCTTGTCGAGATTTAATCTCCCATGATCGCCATGGTGCAATAATGTTGATATGAGGAGCCAACGCCTTAATCGTATATTCAAATCGCACCTGATCGTTGCCCTTGCCCGTTGCTCCATGCGCAATTGCATCGGCATTTTCTTGCAATGCAATTTCAACTAATTTTTGCGCGATCAACGGACGAGAGATGGTTCCCAGAATGTACTGTTCTTCGTACAACGCGCCAGATTTAACAAGCGGCCACACATAATCATGAATGAATTCTT
Source organism: Candidatus Dependentiae bacterium (assembly GCA_018266175.1). Classification (NCBI taxonomy): domain Bacteria; species Candidatus Babelota bacterium. The sequence continues at coordinate 6,254 of JAFEAY010000028.1, read as the reverse complement.
CTTGCATATTAATAACATGAGCAGAAGCAGCTCCACTTTTTAATGCTTTACTTTTTATTGCGCTTAAATCTTCGTTTTGCCCAACATTAACCGTAACAGCAATGATGTCAGCAACAGGATAATGCTCCTTAAGCCACGGAATCATGACCGACGTATCAAGCCCACCAGAGTAAGCAAGTACAATTTTTTTAATAGTTTTATTCATAACATTTATCTCGTTTAATAATATTTTTTTAAATAATTAACGGGGTCACCGATATTTTGCAGTTCCACATCCACAAGAATTTTTCCCGCTTTGAGCAGAACAATCCTGTCGGATATTTTTGTTAAAAAATCTAAGTCATGTGAAGCAATAACCATGGTTGTACCAATGTCTTTGACCGACTTTAATAACGTAACAACATCCATTGTTGTTGCCACATCCAATCCTGAAGTTGGTTCATCGCACAACAAAATATCAGGCTGCATCATTAAACTTCTTGCGAGTGCAACACGCTGTTTCTGCCCACCCGATAATTTTCCTGGATACTCATAAGCTTTATGCGCAATTCCCAAATTTTGAAGTATTGCTTCTGCTTGCTGATCATAATCTTGGCCCTTATTTTTAAGCTTTGGGGCATAGACAAGATTCTGCATAACGGTCATATGCGGGAAAAGCTGAAAATCTTGGAACATAAATCCACATTTTCCCTTACTGTCGATAATACCCGAATCAAGTTTTTCTAACTTTTGGATGCATCGGAGCAAGGTTGATTTGCCACTCCCCGAAGGACCAGCAAGCCCAACAATAGTCGTTTTTTTTATACTCAAGTTTATATCGTCCAGCACAGGGACACCATTAAAAACCTTATTCGCTTTTTTAATTGTGAGCATGTGCGCCCCCCTTTTCAATTTTTTTCCCAATGAACTCAATGAGTAATACCAATGCATAGTAATAGAAACCCGCAATACACAAAGGCATAAAGTAGGTAAATTGCTCTGCTGCAAGCATCTGAGCCGTTCTCATAATGTCCATGCCACCAATGGTTGCAATCAGTGCAGTTTCTTTGAGTAACGCAATAACTTCACCTACCATTGCCGGCAAAATATTCTTGATGACTTGCGGCAAAATAATATCTTTCCACATATAAAAGCTTGGAATCTCTAATGTTTTTGCCGCTTCAAACTGCCCTTGAGGCAAGCTCTGAATGCCGGCTCTTACAATTTCTGCGATATAAGCTGAACTGTTAAAGCCAAAGGTAAGAATACCCGCGCTTAAAATATCGAGCCTGATCCCGATAAGACTTGGAGCTGAAAAATAAACTAAGCTCAACTGTAAAATTAAAGGGGTTCCTCGCACAATTGATATAACGAGATTGATAAGACCAGCACAAACTTTGTTGTATCTCAATACCGACAAGGTTATTCCCAGGGTAAGCCCTAACAACAATCCCCCAATCAGGAGCCCGAGAGTAAAAGCAACTCCCGAGCCAATAAAAAAAATATATGATATTAACTTGTCCATTGCCCCTCCACAAAACACTTCTTCTTCAGTGCTGCCAACTCACCACTATTTTCCAAAGCCTTGAGTGCTGCATTTATTTCATCTTTTAAAGGCGAACCTTTTTTAACCGCAACACCATAACCGGTATCGGACTGAGCAAGCACCGCATAAGCCAAACCCAAATTATTTTTGCTAAAAACCGTCGCTTGTATGCCATCAATAAACACACCGTCAACATGACCAGCCTTTAACGCTTCTATAGCTTGTGGATTACCATCAAAGGTAATGATTTGCGTATCTGGCGCATGCTCTTTGAGCCAAACTTCCATGGTTGTCCCCAATTGGCACGCAATTTTTTTGCCAGACAATTGAGACTCATGAATAATTGGCGCACCATTTGGATACACCATAGCTAAACTTTCAATGTAATAGCTGTCTGAAAAATCAAAATTTTTCTCTCGCTCTGGGGTAATGGTGATCGTTGAAATAGCAGCATCAACATGTCCACTTTGCGTTGCGGGAAGAATAGTGCTGAACTGCATATTCTCAAAAACAGCCTTTTTATTGAGCTGCTTTGCAACTAAGCGCGCAAGATCAATATCAAAACCTTTCAAGACACCCTTTTGAATATATTCAAAAGGTGGATATTCTGCCGAAATCCCAAAACTTATAACATTACCTAATTTATGGTGATTACCGCATCCACTTACTGCGAATAACAATGCAACACCCAATACCACATTCATATAATTTTTCATCTTCGACTCCCTATTCTTTATCCGCCCATGGTGAATATGTATTCATATTTTATTCATAATCTGAATATAACAACCAAGCATTGCATTGTCAAGCGCAAGTGAATATAATATCAATAACAGTGAGTATAAATTCAAAAATAAGGGTAAATATGCTTCAAGAGACGGTTTTAGATGGTCACATTTTGAATATCATCCAAAACAATGAAATTTCTGAACAGAGTGAATTACAAGATTTATTACAAAGTCGAGGGTTTGATATTCCACAGGCAACACTATCACGACGGCTTAAAAAACTTAAAATTGCCAAAGTTGCTGGAGTTTATCAGGTGATAGAGTTTAATCAGCCACACTTACCTCTGGTCTTGAATATGCAAGTTTCAGATTTTGGGCTGATTGTATTGCATACCAACCCTGGTCAGGCAAGCGGCTTAGCTTATTTTTGGGATCAAAAATATGGAAACTATTCTTCAAAAAATAACATAAGCACTGGGATCATAGGAACGATTGCTGGTGATGACACCGTTCTGATTATCATTAAAAGTAAAAGTGATTTAGAAAATGTACTGGGCTTAATTCACAAAGAGTTTCCGTACCTGCAAAAATCTTCAATGTTAAAGCTTAATTGGGACGAAAAATGAACAGAGTTAACTCTGCAAAAGCCTTTTATCTTCATCGAACTCTTGAGAAATATATAACTTCATTTCCTCAATCCATGCTCTAATAGCATAAACAATATAGCCTGAATTTTTGGCCAGGGTTTCATCATAAATTCCATCTCGTACATACAGCTCAATGCTTTTTTTAAGAGCTTCCTGAAACGAGCTACTTGGATGTGCAATAACGCTTGGAGTGGTAATAATGTGGCCTATTACTTCAATACGATAAAGGTTCAGAAGAATACGCAACCAAGCAAGTTCTTGAGCCGATGGATCCCGCCCAAAATAATATTTAAGAAATTTCTCTCGGTTTTCAAGAACAGGGGCATGCTCATTAACATACTGATTCAAAAATATCGCACAATCATTTAAAGGATTGTCATACCCTGAGTCCGTCCAATCGATTATTTTTACAGAACCAACATCATCAACCAAAATATTCCCACAATGAATGTCATTATGCGTAAGAGCAACCGCGTGCGGCATGCTACTTGCAACATCACTTAATTGTTGCGCATAATTTCGAAGCTCTGGTATCACAACACTTTCAGGAAACATTTGAATACAGCTTTTTATTAGTGCCTGAGCATCAAGGCCAATTCGATTTTTTGTATACTCATGTATTTGCAAATCTGGATTTGCCGAGCGAGTAACACCGTGCATTGCACGCAGAGCGCACGCGCATTCTTTAAGCAGAGAATCATTATGCGTAAGACTAGGGTCGTTAAGGCTTTTGCCTTGCACAAGGTCCATAATTACAGAACGTTTTTGCAAATCGTACACATAAATTTTTGGTGCATAGCCAAGCTCTGCTCCTGCAGATTGTGCAGTTACTTCTTCGAGCATTTCTTGCTGACTATGATCAGAAGCAAAAAGCCTTCCAACATATGAATGCTCTTCGAGTATAAAAGAAAAAATTATTGCACCCGAGAAGCCACCAGCAAGTTTTTTGATATCACTCACTTGATCTAACTTTTCTTGGTCACCAGAAAATTTCAAAAGCGTATCATAGGCTCGCTGTGCATCATTTTTGTCTTCAAAAATATTTTGTCCTTGAACGCAGTGATTCCTAAAAAATTTTTGTGCTTTACTTGCAGATACAAAACGTGTTGAACATGCAAATGCTCCAAACGCAAGCACGACAACAGCAATGACTTTGATTGCATATTTTTTTAAAATCATTAAAAACCTTAAGCATTTTTAGAAAAAACAGATTGAATAATTATCTATATGAATTATAACATAACCTGAAGGGAAATAAAAAAGCCCCACAAGTTTTACCTTGCAGGGCTTAAATCTGGTGGAGGTGAGCGGAGTCGAACCGCTGACCTTCTGAGTGCAAATCAGACGCTCTACCAACTGAGCTACACCCCCAGAATTTGGGAATCTTATTTTATGCAGATATACGATATATTTTTTACTACAACTGCTTAATTGTCAAGAAATATTTTACTATAACAGTTATTGTTACATGAAGTAATTTTTAATACATTACAGATAATTTATTTGTTTGAAATATTAAACATTGTAATATGGTGGGCCCAAGTCGACTCGAACGACTGACCTCCCCGTTATCAGCGGGGTGCTCTAACCAACTGAGCTATGGGCCCAGTCCAAAATGTTACGCTTATTACAAGACTCACTCAAATCCTTCGATACGTTTTGCTTACGCAAAACACTCAGGACGAGCGGGTCCTCTAAGCTAACACTCGTATGAATCCCTGAATTGATGAGAATCTCTAAATTTTTATTACACCTGTATAGGCGCCTAAACTAGTTAGGCATTAATCTCCCTCGAAAGGAGGTGATCCAGCCGCAGGTTCTCCTACAGCTACCTTGTTACGACTTCACCCCAGTCACTCTCCTCACCTTCATTACCCGCCTCCGGTAAAGGTTAGCTAAAATAATTTCGGGTGTAGACAGCTCCCATGGTGTGACGGGCGGTGTGTACAAGGTCCGAGAACGTATTCACCGCGCCGTTCTGATGCGCGATTACTAGCGATTTCAACTTCATGAAGTCGAGTTGCAGACTTCAATCCGAACTTAGATGAGTTTTATCAGGTTTGCTCCACCTCGCGGTCTTGCTTCCGTTTGTACTCACCATTGTAACACGTGTGTAGCCCTGGACATAAGGGCCATGCGGACTTGACGTCATCCCCACCTTCCTCCTGGTTTCCCAGGCAGTCCCGCTAGAGTGCTTGCTTTCGCAATAGCAACTAACGGCAAGGGTTGCGCTCGTTAAAGGACTTAACCCAACATCTCACGACACGAGCTGACGACAGCCATGCAGCACCTGTGTAACAGTTCACGGTTTCCCGTGAAACCCGATGTTTCCATCAGTAACAATTACATGTCAAGCCCAGGTAAGGTTCCTCGCGTAGTGTCGAATTAAACCACATGTTCCACCGCTTGTGCGGACCCCCGTCAATTTCTTTGAGTTTTAATCTTGCGACCGTACTCCCCAGGCGGATCACTTAACGCGTTAGCTTCGACACAGAATCTGCTTTGCAAATCCCATATCCAGTGATCATCGTTTACAGCGTGGACTACCAGGGTATCTAATCCTGTTTGCTCCCCACGCTTTCGCACTTGAGCGTCAGATACAAGCCAAGAAGCTGCCTTCGCCATCGGTGTTCCTCTCGAGATCTACGCATTTTACCGCTACTCCGAGAATTCCACTTCTCTCTCTTGTCCTCTAGCTCGCCAGTTTCTATTGCCTCTTCCCAGTTAAGCTAGGTAATTTAACAACAGACTTAACAAGCCGCCTACGCGCTCTTTACGCCCAGTTATTCCGAATAACGCTTGCACCCCTCGTATTACCGCGGCTGCTGGCACGAAGTTAGCCGGTGCTTTCTCTAGTGGTACCGTCATCTCCACGGGGTATTAACCCGTGTTCTTTCTTCCCACTTAACAGGAGTTTACAATCCGAAAACCTTCATCCTCCACGCGGCGTCGCTGCATCAGGCTTTCGCCCATTGTGCAATATTCCCCACTGCTGCCTCCCGTAGGAGTATGGGCCGTATCTCAGTCCCATTGTGGCTGTACACCCTCTCAGGCCAGCTAACCATCTTCGTCTTGGTGAGCCTTTACCTCACCAACTAACTAATAGTACGCAGGCTCATCCTTGTGCGGTAGCAAGAGGCCACCTTTCCCGGTTTCCCGGCTTATGCAGTATTAGCCTAAATTTCTCTAGGGTATCCTTCACCCAAGGGTAGATTCCTACGCGTTATGCACCCGTTCGCCACTTTACTCATCCCGAAGGACTTTCGCGTTCGACTTGCATGTGTTAAGCACGCCGCCAGCGTTCATTCTGAGCCAGAATCAAACTCTCCATATCAAAATTTAACAGAGATCCTC